>CAMTXV010000089.1:0-23908 GCA_947085665.1 uncultured Sinobacteraceae bacterium
CCATCGTCATGCAGGTGGCCATTGGCACCTCGCTGGCGGTGATTGGCGTGACCTCGCTCTCTTCCACCCGCGCCCATCACCAGCGGGGCGGCGTGCGCTGGGAGGTGCTGCGCGCCTTCGCCCCTGGCCTCGCGCTGGGTGCGCTTGCCGGCGCTTTCGTGGCCCATGCGCTCAAGGGCCGCACGCTGGAGATCATCGTCGGCACCGGCGCGCTGCTGGTTGCCGCGCAGATGCTGCTCACCACCCCGCAGTCCACGCCGGGCGGCGCTGCGCCAGCGCGTTGGGAACTGCTGGGCGTGGGCGGCGTGATTGGCGTGCTGTCGGCACTGGTGGGCATCGGCGGTGGGTCGCTCTCGGTGCCCTACCTCGCCGCACGGCGGCTGCCCATGGTGCAGGCGGTGGGCACGGCGGCGGCGGGCGGCATTCCCATCGCCTGGGGCGGCGCGCTGGGTTTTGCGCTCAGTGGCCAGGGCATTGGCGGACTGCCGGGCTGGCACCTGGGCTACATCAGTCTGGGGGGATTCTTAGGCTTGGCGCTGTTCAGTGTGCTCACCGCGCCGGCCGGCGCACGGCTGGCGCATCGGCTGCCGGCGCGGCGGCTCAAGCAGGCTTTTGCCGCACTGCTGGCGGCGGTGGGCGTGCTGATGCTGCTGCGTTGACGCTTTAAACCGGCACGCGACGGCGTGCGATCAAGGCGCCGCCCATCACCATCAACCAGACCCCGACGAGCGCCAGCGCGACCGCGAGGGTGTCGGCGCCGTAGAGCGAGGGCGCGGTGTCCAGTGACTGCTCGCTCGTCAGACTCGCCGTGGTCGCCACGGTGGAGGACTCGGCCCAGGGTCCTGCGACCGTGGCCGATAGCGTGATCGGCTCGACCTGCTGCTGCGCCACGGTGAGTAAGGGGAGCGAGTCGGCTGTGGAGTAGCTGGCGTGGAGCATGGCGGAATCCCTGTGTTGATCTGGGTATTGATCTTGTGCAGGCAGATTGCGCGCGAACACTGAAGTGCCCATGAACCAGCCGACCTCCGGTGCGCTTCAGACGATAAGATTGCGCCCCCATCTCCTCCCTGCACGGATCGCATCCCCATGACCAGCTCCGCCTCCAGTCTCGTCCGCCCCCACGGCGGTGGCCCGCTTCAGCCCCTGCTGCTCACGGGCGCTGCGCTCACGGCCGAAAAGGCGCGCGCCGCTGGCTTGCCGCTGGTCACCATCAGCTCCCGCGAAGCGGGCGATCTCATCATGCTCGGCATTGGCGGGTTCACGCCGCTGACCGGCTTCATGGGCAAGGCGGACTGGCAGGGCGTGTGCGACACCATGCACATGGCCAATGGCCTGTTCTGGCCGATTCCCGTCACGCTTTCCACCGACGAACAAACTGCCGGCAGCATTGCCCTCGGCAGCGAGGTGGCGCTGTTCGACGCCGAGCGCGGCGAAGTGCTGGCGACGATGACCGTCACCGAGAAATACGGCATCGACAAGGCCCACGAATGCCAGACCGTGTTCAAGACCACCGACGGCTCGCACCCCGGCGTGAAGATGGTGATGGAGCAGGGCGCTGTGAATCTCGCCGGGCCGGTGAAAGTGCTGAGCGATGGCGGCTTCCCCGCCGAGTACGGCGAGCTCTACCACACGCCCGCCGAAGCCCGCGCCCTCTTCGAGAGCAAGGGCTGGAAGACGGTCGCCGCCTTCCAGACCCGCAACCCCATGCACCGCTCGCACGAGCATCTGGTGAAGATCGCCATCGAGACCATGGACGGCGTGCTCATCCACAGCCTGCTCGGCAACCTGAAGCCCGGCGACATCCCCGCCGACGTGCGCAGCAAGGCCATCAGCGCGCTCATCGAGCAGTACTTCGTGAAAGACACGGTGGTGCAGTCGGGCTACCCGCTCGACATGCGCTATGCCGGCCCGCGCGAGGCGCTGCTGCACGCGCTGTTCCGCCAGAACTACGGCTGCAGCCACCTCATCGTGGGCCGCGACCACGCCGGCGTGGGCGATTTCTACGGCCCCTTCGACGCACAGAAGATCTTCGAGGAAATCCCCAAGGGCGCACTCGAAACCCAGCCGCTGAAGATCGACTGGACCTTCTGGAGCTTCCGCACCGGCGGCATGGCCTCGGCCCGCACCTGCCCGGGCGACGCCAAGGATCACCTGCTCATCAGCGGCACCAAGCTGCGCAAGATGCTGAGCGAGGGCGAAGACGTGCCCGTGGAGTTCTCGCGCCCCGAGGTGCTGGCGATTCTGCGCGAGTACTACGCCAGTCTGGATGAGAGTCAGAAGGTGAAGGTAGAGCTCAAGGGCCACAGCGCCCGCTGAGCCCTATGCGGCCGCTGCCCTCACCGCCAGCCGGCGGCGATGGCAGCGCGCTCGGCGGCGGAGTCCAGCACCTGCCGCGCGCTGCCGGCGGGCTCAACCCCGGCGGGGAAGTAACCCTCATCCTGCAAGGCGCCCACATGGCTCGCGGCGGTGGCCAGCTGCACCGCCCAGCGGCCCTCTTCGCGGCAGGCCAGCGCATAGGTTTCGCCACCGCGGGTGATGTCGCTGGCGGTGAACTCGCGGCACCACTGACCGTCGGCGCTGCGATAGCTCGCCGTCGGCAGCAGCTCGTATTCCTGCTGCGCCACCTGCAGCGTGGCGGGCTCGCCGCTGGGTGTGGTGTCGAGCAGTTTTGACACCCCTGCCGCATCGGCCGGCAGTCCGGCCAATAGCACCCCACCAGCCTCGGTGGCAGTGCCGCGCGGCAGGTTGATGGACAAGCCAATGGCCAGCGCAATGCCGGCGGCGAGCGCCGTGGGCCACCAGCGGCCCACATCCAGCACCAGCGGCTTTTTGGCGGGGCGCAGCGGCTGCACGCGCGGGTTCTGCTCGGCTGGCGCGGCCAGCAGCGCCAGCAGATGCTCCGGCACCGGCTCGGCGAGCTTGCCGGCAAAACTCGCCGACAGCGCCCGCCCCGTGTGGGTGAAGCCGGCGATGCGCTGTGCCAGCGCGGCATCGTGCTGTGCGGCCTCGCGGATGCGCGCGGCCTCGCCCGCCGGCAGCTCGCCATCGGCATAGGCCATGAGCTGTTCCGGGGTGAACGGGGTGGAAGATTCGGGGTGGTTCATGCGGGGGTCTCCTGCAAGTGCAGCTTGAGCGCCGTACGGGCGCGGCAGAGACGGCTCATCACCGTGCCCAGCGGAATGTCGAGTACCTCGGCGGCCTCCTTGTAAGAAAGCCCCTCCACAGACACCAGCGCCAGCAGGCTGCGCTGTGCGTCCGGCAGTTTCTGCATGGCCTGAAGCACCTGCTGCAGGCTCATCTGCGCGTGCATGGTGTGCTCGAAGTCAGCCTCATCGGCGATGGCGTCGATGTCGTCCAGCGATTCATCCACCGCCGCCGTGGCGCGCGAGCGCCGCTGGTCGATCCAGAGGTTCTGCAGGATTCGATACATCCAGCTGTCCATGCGCGTGCCTGGTTGCCACTGCTGACTGGAGGCCAGCGCCCGGATGCACCCGGTTTGCACCAGATCGTCGGCGGTATCCGGGTTGCCGCTGAGCGCCAGTGCAAAGCGCCGGAGCTGTGGCAGCAGGGCCACGAGTTGGAGTCGAAATGGGTCTTGCATCTGTGTGGACAACGGACGAGGGCCGGGATTATTCCATCAGCGCATCTTCCGGCACGGTGACGCCGTAATCGAAGCGCCCCAAGGGTGTCGTCATCGCGCACTATTCTTGGGCCTCAACCCGCCGGGACCGCTCATGCCCACTGTCTTTGTCCGCCTGCTGCTGCTCGCCACCTTGCCCCCGCTGATCGACGCGGGCTGGCTGGCACTCGCCCCCGCCGGTGCCCCGACGGCCTTGTTCACGCCCGCCGCCCAGGCGCAGGACGACGACGACGATGACGACGATGATGACGACGACGACGACGATGATGACGACGACGACGACGACGACGACGATGATGATGATGATGACGACGACGACGGAGATGGCGGCAGCGACCGCGACGACGTCGCGGACGGCCGTGATTTCGAAGCCGATGAAGTGCTGGCCTTCGATCTCGACAGCCGCCAGCTCGCCAATGCTGAAAAGCTGGGCTTCTCGCTGCGGCAACGGCTGAAGCTCGCTGCGCTCGATCTCGACCTGCTGCGTTTCGCGCTGCCCGAGGGCTTGTCGCTGAAGGCGGCACTGGCGCGCCTGCGCGAAGCCGACCCCGGTGGCGACTACGACGGCAACCGTCGCTACCGTCTGGCTGCGGCCCCCTGCAGCGGCGTACGCTGCTACGGCCAGCAGCTCGTGGGCTTGGCACCCGAAGCCTCGCAGTGCGCGGCCGCGCCGCGTATCGCCCTGCTCGACACCGGAGTGGATCTCGACCATCCCTCGCTGCGCCAGGCGCGCATCACGGTGCGCCGCATCGGCAGCGGTGGCGGCTCGCCGCCCGCGCATGGCACGGCGGTGGCGGCACTCATCGCCGGGGATGCCCGTGAGGGCTTTGCCGGCCTGCTGCCCCAGGCCTCGATCTTCGCGGCCGATGTGTTTGCGGTGGAAGACGGCGAGGCCGTGGCCGACACCGCGCGCCTGGTGGAAGGGCTCGACTGGGCGCTGGCGCAGTCGCCGGATGTGATCAATCTGAGCTTAAGCGGCCCCGACTCGCCGCTGCTGGCCAAGGCCGTGCAGCGGGTGGTACAGCGCGGCGTGCCCCTGGTGGCCGCTGCCGGCAATGGCGGGCCCAAGGCCGCGCCGCAGTACCCGGCCGCCTATGCGGAATCACTGGCCGTGGCTGCCGTTGATCGCCGCCTGAAAGCCTGGGCGCGTTCGGCGCGTGGCACGCACATCGCACTCTCAGCACCCGGTGTGGCCATCTGGAGTGCCGAAGCCGGCGGCGAGGGCCGCTTCCGCGACGGCACCTCGTTTGCCAGTCCCTTCGTGGCCGCCGCGGTGGCGGTGCTCAAGGTGCAGTCGCCGCGACTTAAGCCGGCAGATATTGCCGAGCGCCTGCGCGGCAGCGCCAAAGACCTGGGCGAAGCCGGCAGCGATCCGGTGTTCGGCGCCGGTCTGGTGCAGTGGCCGGCTTGCGACACCCCGCGCTAGGCGCTGCGGCGCTGGGCCTGTCGCTGCTGCTCGGCGCTCCCCGCGCGCAGGCCGACGCACCGCAGTGCCAAGCACTGACCAGCGCCGCCGATCGCGCCGCCACGGCGTTGTTGTCGCGCGTGGAGGCCGATGGCCGCTTCCGCTACCGTGAAGACGCGCAGGGCCAGCCGCTACCCGGCTATAACCTGGTGCGCCACGCCGGTGCGCTGTATGCCCTCGCAGCGCACCCGCCCTCGCTGGGGGAGCCTGCGCTGCAGCGCGCCACCACCTTTCTGGCCGCCAGCTTGAGGCCCGTGCCGGACTGGCCCGGCAGCAGTGCCCTGTGGTCCGATGCCGAGGGCCATTCGCAACGCGCCAAGCTTGGCGCCAGCGGCCTGGCACTGGCTGCCTTCGCGGCGCTTGCCGCCGCCGGCGAGCCCGCGCCACCGCTGCCCGATTTGCAGGCGCTGGGTCGTTTCATCGTGCAGATGCAGGACGACGACGGCCGCTTTCACATGCGCTACGTGCAGGGTGTGGGTGCGCTGCGGCGGCACTCGCTGTACTACCCGGGTGAAGCTGCGCTGGGGCTGTACCGGCTGGCAGCGCTCGATGGCGATGCGCGCTGGGTGCTGGCGGCAGATCGCGCCCTGCGGGTGCTCGCCGAGCAGCGCGCGCGGGAGCGGCGCTGGCCGCCTGATCACTGGGCGCTCATCGCCGCTGCAGAACCTCTCGCGCCCCAGTGGCAGGCCGGTGCGCGCGAGGCGCTGGTGACGGCGCTACTGGCCGAAGCCGATGGCCAGGGCGCGCTCACCGGTGATGGTCGCAGCACGCCAACGGCGACGCGGCTGGAGGGCCTGCTGGCCGCCCTCTCGTCACCGCTTGCGGCGGTGAGTCGACAGCAGGCCAGCGATGCCGTGGCGCCTGCGCTGCGCTTCTTGCTGGGCCTGCAGCGCCCCGAGGGCACGCTGCCGGCGGGCGGTGCCGGGGCGATGGCGGGCGAACACCGCATCGACTACACCCAGCACGCCCTCTCGGCCTTCCTCGAAGCCCTGCGCCAGGGCCGCTGCCTCAGAAGCTGAACTGCAGGCGCATCTGCACGACGTTGTCGTCTTCCTTCACCGCGCCGCGCTTTTCTTCGATGGACAGGGCATTGAGCTGCACGCGCACGCTCTCCACCGGCGTCCAGTTCAGGCCCACGCTGGCCACGCGGCCTTCTTCGCCGCCCAGGGTGGGGTCGGTGAGGTCGGTGGCGCTGTAGCGCGCGGCAATCTCGATGGCGCCGGGGCCGCTCTTCAGGCCGCGTGCGGGGTTGAAGGGGCGCTTGGGCTTCAGGCCATCGAAGGTGCCCTGGCGCGTGCTGTAGTCGCGGCGCTCGCCCGTGATGGCCCAGCTGCCTTCCACGTAGTAGCTGCTGTAGTTCGGCGAGGGGCCAGTTTCGGTGTCCACGGCCGCGTTGATGTACTCCGCCGACACCAGCACCGGCCCGCGGCGGATGGCGGCCTCGCCATTGGCGAGGCGCACGGTCTTCACGCCGGTGAGCGCTGCGCTCTGTACTGAAAGGCCGCTCACCAGCGTGCTCTCGGGCGAGCCGCTGTAGCGCAGCACGCCGCGCTCGGGCTCGCGCAGGCTGCCGCCCACGCCCAGATGCACCAGCACCACGTCATTGCGCAGCGGCACCAGTGTGGCGCGCGCGGTCAGGGCCTGGTCGCGGCCATCCAGCTCGCCATTGCCGGTGCGGCCAAAGGCACCGGCGGTGATCGCCCAGATGCTGCCGCGCGCATTGGCGGCCACGCCGAAGCCGTACGAGGTGCCGAGCACCGAGGCCTGGGGGCGCTCCATGAACGGCGGGTCGCGCGAGCTGGACTGATCGGCCAGGCCAAAGGGTTCGATGATGCGGCCGGCTTCGATCCACACCGGCCAGCCGCGGTATTCAGCGGCGAGGTCTTGCAGGCGCACACCGTCGGAGACATCGGCGCTGACGCGCGCGCGCCAGTCCTTGCCGTAGCGGCCTGCCACGCCGATGCGCGCGCGGCGCAGATTCGTGCTGTCGGTGCGGGTGCTGGGGAGTTCGGAGCTGAGCAGGGCATCGCCCTGCAGGCGGCCGAACACGCGGGCGGTGAACTCGCCGTTCTCGTAGCGCGGAATCAGCGGTTCGGCGGTGGCGCTGCCGCCCACCGTGAGGCCGGCAGCCAGTGCGAGGGCGGTGAGGCGGAGAGTGTTGTTGTTTTTCATCGTCAGGCTCCAGGGGTGTTCAAAGGGTAGCGGTTGGGGTGGTGGTGCAGCGGGGGGTGCAGTCGGTCTCGGGGGCGGCGGTGTCAGCCGCAGAGGCGCTGTCGTCGAGGGCGACAGCGGGCGGCAGCGCCAGCAGGCGCAGCAGTTTTTCGCGGGCCACGCGGTGGCCATGGCGGTATTCGATGGCGCGTTCCACCAGCGCCAGCGGTGCAGCCAGAAGGCCGGTGAGCGTCAGCGCCGAGAACAGCTGCGCCAGGCTGAGCGCGCCGCTGGCGAGGCCCGCACGGCCTGCCAGCACCACGCCGATCAGCGCAATCCAGGCGCCGGCTTCGGCCACGCCGCGCAGCAGGCCGCGCAGCTGGGCGCGGTGGATGGCGGCCTCGGCCACCTCGGCGCTGCGGCGTTCGATTTGTGCAGTGGCGTCGGCCGCGCGGCCCTCGCGTTGCAACCGGGCGAGCGAGCCGAGGCGGCGGTGCGCCTTGCCAGCCAGCCGGCCGCGCCGGCGCCGTAGTGCGCGCTCGCGCTGTTGCAGCTGCGGGCTGGCCAGCCGCAGCACAGCCGCCACCAGCACCACGCCGCCGCTTGCCGCCAGGGCCAGCGTGGGCGATTGCAGGGCGAGCAGCCCGAGTGCCGCGAGCAGCAGTGCGGCACAGGACCACAGCCGCGCCAGTCCCTGGCTGGCCCAGAGCCTCAGGCCGTTGAGGTCGGTGACGAAGCGCAGCATCAGTACGCCGCGCGAGAGCTGGCCGCTGGCGGCGGGGTCTGCGCCGGCCAGATGCGCGAACAGCTGCACCCGCACCCCGGCCGCGTAGTGCTGGCCGAGTCGCTCGGCGTGCACCGCCTCGGCGGCCTTGAGCAGCGCGGCCAGCACGGTGGCCAGCAGCAGTGCGCTCGCCAGCAGGGCGGTGGAGTGACTTTGGCTGCCGAAGGCGCTGCCGATGAGCAGCGCCGCCCCCGCCGCCAGCGCGCCCTGGGCGGTGCCGTTGGCGATGAGCAGCAGCAGCCAGCGGCGGCGCGGGCCAAAGAACACCGGCGGTAACTGAGGCGCGGTTGCGTTCATGCGGCCTCGGGCAGCGCCGCGCTTTTGAGCTGGTTGAGCGCAGTGATAAAGGGGGTGCCGGCGGCGAGCTCCTCGGCGCTGAGCACCGGCACATCGAGCAGGCCCTGGGCTTCCACCTGCACCAGGGGCACGGCGGTCATCAGACCGCTGGCGGCCAGCACCGGCAGCCGGCGCTCGCGCAGCCACTGCACGCCGGCCTGGGCGGCGAGCGGGTCGGCGGCGGCAAACAGCACGCCATCGCACCAGACGCGCAGGCGGGGCGATTCCAGCAGCGCAGCCGTTTCGGCCTGGCCAATGCCGTCGGCGATCTCCACCACGATGGCATCGACTCCGCTGGTGCAGAGATTGCCGAGCACACAGTCCATCACGTCTTCAATGGCGGCCATCGGCAGCTTGTAGGTGCTGGGGTGGCCGGCGTCGGTGAAGTCGTAGACGGGCTTGGCACCGCAGTCCACCAGCCGCCAGGGGTCGTTGCCGGCGCCGGTGCCGGTGATCTTGGCGGCGGCCACCGCAAGGCCCAGGGCGCAGAAGCCGCGCACCAGCTCGTGGGCGGTGTAGGTCTTGCCGGAGTTCATCGAGGTGCCGCACACGAAATACACCTGCGGCCGCACGCTGGGGCGCGGGGCGGGCGGCAGGGCGTAGTCCGCCAGCGTGAGGGGCGCACCCGCCGCATTGGCGAGCAGCCCCAGGGGGCGGATGCGCGTGGCCGGCGCCATGCCGGCGTGGCGCGCCACTTCGCGCGCGGCCATGCCGCCGCCCGCCACCATGTGGCAGGGGCCGAGGTCATCCGGCACCAGCGCTTCGAACTGGTCTGGCGCATAGCGGTTGCCGTAGGCCAGCACCACCAGATTGCCGACGAAGAGCTTGGACTTGCGCCCGCTCACCAATTCGATCTGCCGGTGCTGGCCCAGCTCTTCGATTTCAGCCAGCACCAGCTGCCCGGCGGCGGGCCGGCGCGGGCCGGTGAGCAGGCCGGCGATATCGGCATGGCACACGCGGCGTGTGGTGTAGGCGAAGCGGATCTCCGACAGCGGCCGCGGCAGGGCTTGCAGCACAGGGTTTTCAGTGGTCATGGTCGTGCTCGGGGAATCGAATGCGGAGAAGTCGGCAGCGCGAGATCAGGCGGCACGGGCCAGGGCCTGCACGCTAGGGCGGGCGTCGAGCCCTCCTTGCGCGGCCAAGTCCCCGAGTGCGGCGGGGCTGAGCAGCGGGCAGGGCAGCGGTGCGGCCTCGCGCATGGCGAGCGGCGAGGCGCAGAGCGCGCCGGTGACTGCCAGCGTGTTCAAACCCGCGGCCTGCAGGGCCGCCACGCCGGCGCGGGCCGAGAGCGCATCGGCGGCGGTGAGCACCACGCCGTCGAAGCGGCTGGCAAAGCCGGGGGTGGCCAGCAGGGCACGCACCTCGCGCTGCGCCATGCCGCCGGCAAGACGGGTGATGGCCACGGCCGCGCCCTGGGCGCTGGCTTCGGCCAGCAGGCGGTCGGCGGCGGCCAGCAGGGCCTCGCCGCTGACGCCGCCGGTAGCGCTCAGGCCGGCATCGGCAGCATCCAGCGTGCTGCCGGCGCCGGCGTGGCGCAGGCGCAGGGAGAGATCGGCATCCATCTCGCCCGTGATCTGCAGCGTGGCGACGTGCCCGCCGTGCTGGGCCAGGCCGTGCACCAGTTGCAGCAGGGCAGACGAGGCCTGGGTGCGGCGTGCGGTGCTTACCACCAGCAGGCTGCGCGCCGGCCTTGCGGCCGGACGCTGCGGCAGCGCGAAATCGCTGAGGTTGAGGCGCTGGCCGCGGGCATCGCCCACCAGGCCATAGAGACGCAGGCGGGTGGGGGCAGCCAGCCGCTGCGCGCGGGCGATTTCGATGCCCGCCACGCCATGGGCGGTGAGCAGATCGCACTCGCCCAGCTCGCTGGGCAAGCGGCCCGTGTGGGCCAGCGGTGCATACGGGCTCCCCAGGGTCACCAGCAGCGGCTGCCCGCGCACCAGGCGCTGGCTGCGGCCATCGGCCAGCACCAGGTGCTGATTGGCGCCGGGGCTGAGTACTTCGGCCAGCGCCAGGTCGCCGGCGGCCGGCAGCAGCGGGTTGTCGGCGAGCGAGTGCAGCGCGGGGAGTGACACGCGGCGGCAGGCGAACGGCAGCAGCGCATCAGCGAAGGCGGTGGTGGGGTTGAAGATCATGTCCATGGCAGTTCCTCGGGTCTGGTGGGCAGGCGGTGTGGCCTGTCCTGACCTGACAACGGGGCTGCGGGCGATCTATTCCCGGCGGCATCCATCTTTTTTTGCCGCGGCGGTGGGCGCTCTGGTTCTAGAGAAGATCAACCAGCCTGCCCGCCCGTGGCGTTGTGCCTGGCGGGGCGTCGCTACACTGCGCTCTACACCGGCTTTCCGCACGAGACTCGAGATGACCACTGCCCTGCGCCTCAGTGCCCCCTGCATCGCCACGCTGCTGCTGTCGGTTGCCGGCGCTGTGCAAGCCCAGCCCCGCGGCACACCGGCCTTTGCGCCGCTCACCAGCACCCAGGTGGAGTCTCAGCGCACCGCCGAGCTGCTGGCCGCCACCCAGTACCGCAACGTGGTGCCGGTCTACACCAGCAACCCGGCCATGACGCGCCTCAACGACCGCTTCGAGGTCACCCGCCAGCTTGATGCGGCGCCAGTGGCCAGCAGCCGCGCAGTCACTACCACCACAGCCACACGCAGCCAGCCGGCGGTGAGCGCGCCCATCAGCTACATCGGTGCGCCGCAGGCTGCTGTGGGCAGCTCCAATGTCATTCCCGCCATGCCCGATGCCCGCCCCGGCGAGTGCTTTGCACTGGTGCAGGTGCCCGAGCGCTTTGCCAGCTACCAGCGCGAGTACGAGGCGCGCGCCGCCAGCGAGCGCATTGAAACCACGCCGCCGCGCTATGAAAACGTCACCGAGCAGTACGTGGTGCAGGAAGCCTATGAGCGTGTGGAGGTGATTCCCGCGCAGTTCCGCATGGTGACCGAGCAGGTGGAGGTGGCCGCGCCCTCATCGCAGTACGTGGCGAGCGAGCCCGTCTACGAAACCATCACCGAGCGGGTGCTGGAAACCCCGGCGCGCAGTGTTTGGAAACTGGGCCGCGGCCCGGTGGAGCGCATCGACCACGCCACCGGCGACATCATGTGCCTGGTGGAAGAACCCGCCGTGTATCGCAACGTCACCCGCCGTGTGCTCAAAGCGCCTGCCGAGGCGCGCGAGGTGGCGGTGCCGGGTCAATACCAATTGGTGAGCCGCCGCGTGCTGGATCGCCCCGCCGAGGTGCGCCGCGTAGTGGTACCGCAGCAGATTGGCACCCGCACCGTGCGCCGCATGGTGCAGCCGGGCGGCGTGCAGCGCATTGCCATTCCTGCGCAGCGGGCCACCACCACGGTGCGCGAGCTGGTGCAGCCCGCGAGCCTGGAATGGCGCAGCGTGCTCTGCGAAACCAATATGACGCCGGAGACCATCCGCCGTGTGCAGGCAGCACTGCTGCGCGAGGGCTACAACCCGGGCGCGATGGATGGCCGCCTGAACCGCAGCACGCTGGCAGCGCTCAACCAGTACCAGCGCGCCCGCAACCTGCCGGAAGACCAGTACCTCAACCTGCAAACCCTGCAGGCGCTGGGCGTTTAGCCCACCAGAGTTTCTAGCGCGGCGGCGGGCGAGTCCTGACGCATCAGCGATTCGCCCACCAGAAAGCGGTGCACACCGGCGCGGCGCATCAGCGCCACATCGGCCGGGCTGCCAATGCCGGATTCGGTGACGACCTCCATGCCCTGCGGAATGCTGCCCAGGAGGTCGAGCGTGTTGTTCAAGCTCACTTCGAAGCTGCGCAGATTGCGGTTGTTGATGCCGAGCAGCACCGGGTGTGATGCGCCGGCGTGCGCGGGCGCCGGCAGTGCGGCGTTCAGCACCACTTCCAGTTCCGGGCGGTCGTGCACTTCCACCAGCACGTCCATGCCCAGGCTTACGGCGTACTCCGCCAGCTCGCTGAGCTGGGTCGGCGAGAGGGCGGCCACGATCAGCAGCACGCAGTCCGCACCCATGGCGCGGGCTTCGGCGATCTGCAAGGGATCAATGAGGAAATCCTTGCGGATGGCCGGCAGCGCACAGCTGGCGCGGGCCTGGATGAGATAGGCGTTGTGGCCCTGGAAGAATTGCTCGTCGGTGAGCACCGACAGGCAGGCGGCACCACCGGCGGCGTACTCGCGGGCAATCCAGCCCGGGTCGAAATCGGCGCGGATCAAACCCTTGCTGGGCGAGGCCTTCTTGATTTCGGCAATCACGCCCGCGGCACCCTGCTGCACCTTGGCGCTCAGCGCGGCAATGAAGCCGCGCGGCGCGCTCTGTTCGCTGCTCAGGGCTTCGAGTGTCTGCTGCGAATAGCGCTTGCGCAGACGCACAATCTCCTCGGCCTTCACCGCCAGAATCTTGTCGAGAATGTCACTCATGGGCGGGCTGCGAGGCTTTGGGTGGTGTGGATGAATAGGTCGAGCCGCGCCCGCGCAGCACCGCTGGCGAGCGTGGCGCGCGCGAGTGCGATGCCGTCCTGAATGCTGCTGGCCAGGCCTGCGGTGTAGAGCGCTGCGCCGGCGTTGAGCACGACGATTTCGCGGGCGATGCCCGGCTGGTTGTCGAGCGCTTCGATGAGGCGGGTTTTCGACTCGTTGGCATCGGCCACGCTCAGTCCGCGCGAGCCGGCCATGGCGAGGCCGAAGTCCTCGGGGTGAATCTCGTACTCGCGCACCACGCCATCGCGCAGCTCGCCCACCAGGGTGCCGGCGCCGAGCGTGATTTCATCAAGACCATCCTTGCCCCAGACCACCAGCGCGCGCTTGGCACCTAAGCGTTCGAGCACACGCACCTGGATGCCGACGAGGTCCGGGTGGAACACGCCCATGAGAATGTTGGGCGCATCGGCCGGGTTGGTGAGCGGACCCAGGATGTTGAAGAGGGTGCGCACACCCATCTCGCGGCGCACCGGGGCCACCACCTTCATTGCCGGGTGGTGGTTGGGCGCAAACATGAAGCCCACACCGCAATCGGCAATGCACTTCGCGACTTGCTCAGGCTGTAGATCGAGCGCAGCACCCAGGGCTTCCAGCACATCCGCCGAGCCGCTCTTGGATGACACGCCGCGGTTGCCATGCTTGGCCACTGTGGCGCCTGCGGCGGCCGCCACAAAGGTGGCCGCCGTGGAGATGTTGAAGCTGTGCGCGCCATCGCCGCCGGTGCCGACGATGTCTAAAAAGTGCGGGCCTGGGTTGGCGACTTCCACCTTGCGCGAGAACTCGCGCATCACCTTGGCTGCCGCCGCGATCTCGCCCACCGTCTCCTTCTTCACGCGCAGGCCGGTGAGGATGGCCGCGGTCATCAAGGGAGACACCTCGCCGCTCATGATGGAGCGGAACAGGGCGATCATCTCGTCTTCGAAGATCTCGCGGTGCTCGATGGTGCGTTGCAGGGCTTCCTGCGGAGTCAGGCTCATGGGTGCTGCTCCAGAAAGTTCTTGAGCATCGCGTGGCCATGCTCGGTGAGGATGGACTCGGGGTGAAACTGCACGCCCTCGATGGGCAGCGTCTTGTGGCGCAGGCCCATGATTTCATCGACGGCGCCATCGGCCTGCGCCGTCCAGGCGGTGATCTCGAAGTCCGTTGGCAGCGTGCTCTTCTCGACAATCAGCGAGTGGTAGCGCGTGGCGGTGAAGGGCGAAGGTAAGCCCGCAAACACGCCCTGTTGCTGGTGGTGCACGGGCGAAACCTTGCCGTGCATCACCTGTCGCGCGCGCACCACCTGGCCGCCAAAAGCCTGGCCGATGGACTGATGCCCCAGGCAGACACCGAGAATCGGGAAGCGGCCCTTGAGCTGGTCGATGAGATCCAGACAGATGCCTGCCTCATTGGGCGTGCAGGGGCCGGGCGAGAGCACGATATGGCTGGGCTTTTTCGCCGCCACTTCTGCCACCGTGATCTGGTCGTTGCGATGCACTTCGACGGCTGCCCCCAGCTCGCCGAAGTACTGCACGAGGTTGTAGGTGAAGCTGTCGTAGTTATCGATCATCAGGATCATGTTGATTCTCCGCCCCCATCCGTGTGGCGATGTCGCGCCGGGTCATCCAGGAGCGGGCCTGCGACGGGGCGAACGTCCACTGGACGTTCGCTGTTCCCGGCCGCAGCCTGCGCAGCGGCGCGCATCATGGCGCGGGCCTTGTTCATGGTTTCATCCCATTCGCTTTGCGGATCGGAATCGGCCACCACGCCGGCGCCGGCCTGTACGTGAATCTGCCCGTCCTTGAGCACAGCGGTGCGGATGGCGATGGCGAGATCCATGTTGCCGCACCAGCCGATGTAGCCCACCGCGCCGCCATAAATGCCGCGCTTATGGGGTTCGAGGTTCTGGATGATTTCCATCGCCCGCACCTTGGGCGCGCCGCTGAGCGTGCCGGCGGGGAAGGTGGCGGCGAGTGCATCCAGCGCGTCCAGCCCCGGCTGCAGCTGCCCCGTGACATTGCTGACGATGTGCATGACGTGGCTGTAGCGCTCCACCGCCATCTTCTCGGTGAGCTTCACGCTGCCGGTGGTGGCGACGCGGCCGAGATCGTTGCGGCCGAGATCAATCAGCATCAGGTGCTCGGCCACTTCCTTGGGGTCGGCGAGCAGCTCGGCTTCGAGGCTTGAGTCCTGCTCCGGTGTTGCACCGCGCTTGCGGGTGCCGGCGATGGGTCGCACGGTGGCCAGCCCATCCTGCACGCGCACCAGAATCTCGGGGCTGGAGCCCACCACGTGGTGATCGCCCAGGTGCAGGCAGTAAAGATACGGCGAGGGGTTGAGGCGGCGGATGGCGCGGTAGAGCTGCACCGGGTCGGCGGTGAATGGGGCCGAGAGCCGCTGCGAGGGCACCACCTGCATCACGTCGCCGGCGGCGGTGTAGTCCTTGATGCGCTCCACGGCCGCCTTGAAGGCCGCCTCGCCCATGCTCGACTCGAACGGCAGTTCGTCAATCTGGCTGGAGAATGCCGCACGCGATTGCCGCAGCGGGCCGGCCATCTGCGCCTGCAACTCGGTGAGCCGCGACTCGCCACGGGCGCGGGCGGTGGGGTTGTCCTCCACATGCACCACCAGGGTGATGGTGGCCTTCACCGCATCGAACACCACCACCTCGTCGCTGCGCATCAGCAGGATGTCGGGCGTGCCCAAGGGGTCTGGCAGATCGCGGTCGAGGCGCGGCTCCAGGTAGCGCACGGTCTCGAAGCCGAAGTAGCCCACCCAGCCGCCGGTGAAGCGCAGCGGTCCCGGCAGCGGGGCCTTCACGGACTGCAGATGGCTGCGCACGAAGGCCAGCGGGTCGTCCATGTGCTGGTCGCGCACGCGCACGCCGTCGCGGGTGAGCGAGACGCGGCGGTTGTGCACGCGCAGCACCTCGCGGCAGGCCAGGCCAATAAACGAGAAGCGCCCCCACTGCTCGCCGCCCTGCATCGATTCGAGCAGGTAGGTGAAGGGCTGGTTGGCGAGTTTCAGGTAGGCGCCGACGGGGGTGTCGAGGTCGCCAGGCAGTTCGCGCGTGAGCGCAATGAGTTCTTGGGCAGGGGCAGACATGGGAGGCGTGCAGGCTTCAAGCAGGGCGGCGTGCCATTTCGGCACACGAGGGGTGTGGGGTCTTAGAAGCTAAGGTCCCGGTTCACCATCGCCAGCGGCGGCTCGTTGCACGATTCCGCATGAGGTCAGGCCTTGGAGAGTTCAGCGCGCATGGCCGCGATGGTAGCAGCGTAGTCGGGCTTGCCGAAAATGGCCGAGCCAGCGACGAAGGTGTCGGCACCCGCAGCCGCGATCTCGCGAATGTTGTCGACCTTCACGCCGCCATCCACTTCGAGCCGGATGTTGCGGCCGCTGGCGTCGATCAGCTTGCGCGCTTCGGTGAGCTTGTTGAGCGTGGCGGGGATGAAGCTCTGGCCGCCAAAGCCGGGGTTCACGCTCATCAGCAGCACGAGATCGACCTTGTCCATCACGTACTTGAGGCAATCCAGCGGCGTAGCCGGGTTGAACACGAGGCCAGCCTGGCAGCCGGCAGCCTTGATGGCCTGAAGCGAGCGGTCGATGTGGCGCGTGGCTTCCGGGTGAAAGCTGATGAGCGTGGCACCCGCCTTGGCGAAGCTGGCGGCGAGTTCGTCCACCGGCTCGATCATCAGATGCACGTCGAGCGGTGCGGTGATGCCGTACTTGCGCAGCGCCTCGGCAATGGCCGGCCCAAAGGTGAGGTTGGGCACGTAATGGTTGTCCATCACGTCGAAATGCACCCAGTCGGCGCCGGCATCGAGCACGGCTTTCACGTCGTCCCCCAGGCGGGCGAGGTCGGCGGAGAGAATCGAAGGACTGAGGATGTTGGATTGCTTGGCCATGCCGGGATTATCGCAGAGCGCGACCGGCAAAATGGATGAGAACAGGTCTACAGATAGCCCTCCTGCTCGCCCTTGCGGCCCGTGGTGCGCAGGGCATGGACGAGATCAGCGAGGCTGGCGGGCAGCGTGGCGTCGGCCAGTTGTGCGAGGCGGCTGTGGTCGTCGGCGTTGAGTGGCTTGGTGGCGGGCAGGCTTTGCAAATCTTGCGCGTCCATTTTCCAGGGCTGCCAGGCCACGCCGCTGGCGGTGGCCACCGCAGCGGCTGCGAGGGCGATGTCGATGCCCGCCGGGTCGGGGTCGCAGGCAATGCGCACCGGCGCAGGGGCGAGGTGCAGCAGGCGCGCAAAGCCTTCGCGCCAGGCCGAGGGCGGCTGGCCCGGCAGCCAGAGCACGGCTTCATCAGCGGCGGCGTGCCGTGCATGGCGCTCGAAGCTCGTGCGGTTTTCGATCAGCGTCCATTGCGCAGGCGGCGGGCTGGCATGGGTATAGCTGGCGAGTGCGGCGACGGGCAGGGCCATGAAGTGCGGGAGCGCCGCCAGATCAAACACGCCGCCTGCGCCATGCAAGGCGAAGCGGGCCTGTAGCCACAACACAGCGGCGTGGCGGCTCACGCCCAGGGTTTCCATGGGCAGGTGTTGGTCGAGCCAGTCCCACTCGCTGCTGGTGATGGCCTTGGTATCGCCGCGCGCAAAGTGGGCGAAGTCTGCGCGCGCGCCCTGACGTGCCTCCTGCTGCCAGCGGGCGAGGGCGTGCAGTAGCGTGGCGCGCGCGGGGATGTGCGCACTCGGCAGTTGCGCGAGCGCTTCCCAGCCTGCGGCGAAGACGGGGGAGTCCGGCGGCGTGCTCAGAGCGGCTTCGGCGGCGGCATCGAGGGCTTCTGCATCGGGCAGGTCCAAGGCTTGGCGCAAGGCAGAAGGGTGCAGCCAGCGCAGCTGCTCGATTTGCCAGGGCGGGTCGAAGCGCGGTGTGTGCTGCTCGCGCAGTTCCACATGGCCAGCGCGCAGCAGGGCTTGTACTAGTTGCTCTGCCAGCTCACCTTGCGGCCCTGCCTGCGACTTCAGCGTGACCCAGCGGCTCTGCGCGCTGCCCCGGCTGAGCCAGCCGCGCAACAGGGCGAGCCAGTCCGCAGGCCATAGCGAGAGTGCTTGCGGCTGCAAGTTGGCGGCGCGGCGCAACCGTTGCTGCACCCGCGCGCGTGACCCCGGCGCTTGCAGCGGCATGCTGAGCACCCCGTGCGCATCGGCGGGGCCAAAGCCTTCGAGTGGGTTCACGGGTCTATGTCGCGGGAGTGGATTGCACCGATAATTTTGCCCTGCCTTTCCTCCAGCCCGCTTTGAGCGACCCCACGCCACCTGCTGCACCGCAAGAGCCGCTCGCCGCCTACTTCGCCGCCGGTTTTGCGGCCAACCTGCCGCCCGACTTGCTGGCGCTGCAACGCGCGCAGCCCATGCTCAGTGCCTTCACTGCGCTGTTCGCCCCCGGTGAAGCCGCCGTGCTGGTGCGCCTATGGGTGTTGCGCACACTCGCCGCGCGCCAGGGCGACCCGCGCTGGCGCACGGAGGAACTCGATGCCCAGTTCGCCCCAATGGAAGCCGCCAAGCGCAACACCGTGCTCTCTCGCCTGAAGGAACACGGCCTCCTGGTGTGGGACACGCTGTCGCAAACCTGGCATGTGTCAGTCACGGGCCGCATGGTGCTGGCCGCACTCGGCCATCTGCTCGACATCCCCGAAGGGGCCGATGCCGACCTCGGCTACATCACAGCCGAGCTGGTGGGGGCTGAGAGCCAGGGCCGCATCCCCCACGAGGTGCTGCATCTCTTGCTCTCGAAATACCAGGACTTACAGCGCGACCTCGAAGACGCCGTCACCAGCGGCAGCGAGCGCCTGCTGCGCGAAGCCCAGCAGCGGCTCAAGTCGGTGCAAGACACGGTGGCCAAGGGCACCGAGATCATCCACAAGCTCAACCAGCTCGCCACACTCGATAGCACCAGCTACCAGGAGGCGCAGGCCATCGGCCGCGCCCAGGCGCGCATCCTGCGCATGAGTGCTGTGTTCGACCGCGAACTGGGCAAGCACGACCGCAACCGGGTGCTGATGGGGGCCACCGGGCTTTCCAGCCGCGACATCGCCGACTGGCTGCGCAGCCAGGGCAGCGCCCAACTCAGTGGCTTGCTGATGGATGCCCTGCACCTGCCGCCGCAACTGCCCGCGCTCGATACCGAAACCCTCGCCGACATCGCCCAGCACGAGCTGGCCCGCGACCGCGCGGTGGAGGCTGATCCCTATGCCTTCCACCGCAGCAGCGCGCCCGCCACGGTGGACGCCCCAGAGCAGGAAGACTTCACCGCGCTCGGCAGCTTCACGGCTGAATTGCAGTCGCTCACCGGCAGGACGCCCTTGGCTGATCTATTGCCGCTGGATGACTTCTCACTCGCCGCCTACCGGCTCTCGCTGTTGAGCCTGCTCGGCACACCCGCGAGCGAGGGCCTGCACGAAGAAGTCGCAGCACTCCTGCGCCTGCCACTCAGCGTGAACGTCACCGCCGAGCAACAGGCCCTGCCGGGGCCGGAGCTGATTGGCTTGAGTGTCGGCACCCTTTCATCGAATCGCACCACCCCATGAACGCCGAAGCCCAGCTGCTCATCGCCCGCCTGCTCACCCAGCGCAGCCTGCCGCGTGCTGATACCGGCGTGAAGCGCGCGCTGGTGGATGAAGCCTTTCGCGAGGTGCTCGATGCACAGCTCTTCGCCTGCGGCATGCAGCTGCTCGACAACCCGCAGGCGCAGCATGTGGCGCTGGGCCTGCACAGCAAAACCGCCAGTCGCGTGTTTGGCGATGAGCACTGGTGCGGCGAGAGTCTAGGGCTGGACAAGCATGCCGCTGCGACGCTCGTCGTGGTGTGGGCCTTGCTGATTCTGCCCAAGCGCGAGCGGCAGGCGCGGCTCGCGCGGGCGAGCCCGCAGGACAAAGACCTGTTCGGCGTGCAGACCCAGATCATCGCCCCGGTGGTGGAGCCGGAATCACTCGGCACGGATGCCTTCGTGGCCGACTATCGCGCCTCGCTGGGGGCGGCCACCAACATCAAGCAATCGCTGGGCGTGCTGGCGCGACTGGGCTTTATCGAGCAGCGCAACAAGCGCCTCTACGAGGGGCCGCTGCTCGATCTGGCGCTGGACTACGCCACCTTGGCACCCAGGGTGCTCGACGCCTCGCTGCAACAGGTGCTGCAATCCAAAACCACCGCCGCACCAGAGGCTTGATCCACCATGTTCCGCATCCTCTCGCTGCAACTGGTGAACTGGGACTACTGGCAAGAGTTCACGCTGCCGCTCAATGCGCAGATCATCACCATCGCCGGGCCGAACGGCTCCGGCAAGACCACGCTGCTCGATAGCCTGCGCACGCTGCTGGCACTGCCCTGCTCCGGCCAGCGCGACTACAAACGTTACCTGCGACATTCCGGCCAGCAATTTGCTTGGCTGCGCGCGGTGGTGGAGAACCGGCCGCGCGATGGCAAGTGGATCAAGCCCTTCCACCCGCACCAGCAGGAGCGCGTCACCCTGCTCTGCCGCTTCACCAGCAAGGGCGGCGAGTGGAAGCGCGAATACCTGATTGAAGATGGCGAGGTGGCGATCAGTCCCGCGCTGGATGCCAGCAAGCACTGGCTGGGGCTGGAGCAATACAAGCGTCGCCTGGCCGAGGCGGGTTTGTCCTCCGCCGTTGCCAAGGTGCTGGCGCTGGAGCAGGGCGAGACCGACAAGCTCTGCGAATACTCGGCCAAGGACTTGCTTAACCTCGTCTTTACCGTGTTCGGCGACAAGGAGCCGCTCGACAACTACCAGAAGGCGCGCGATGACCAGCGTGTGGCCGAGCGCGAGCTGGAAGACCAGAAGCGTGAGCTGGCGCGGCTGGAGCTGGAGCTGGAGACGCTGAAGGGCAAGGCCGAAAAGCATCTGGAGTGGAAGCGCCTCAAGGCCCAGCGCGAGATGCTGGCCTTGCAGGCCATCCCCTGCCTGCGCTGGTTGGCGGATGGCGAGGCCGCCCTTGCCGCCGAGCGCGAGGCGAACACGCTGGCTGAGCAGCACCGTGAGGCCGTGAGAGCGGCCAGTGAGGCACAAGAGTCACACGCGCGTTTGCAGGCGCAACTCACCGAGCTGGAAGCCGAAAACACGCAGCTGGAAGCCGCGCACGAAGGCATCCGCAAGGCCCACGAGCGCGCCCGCGATGCAGCCAGTGGCTTCGACAAATTGCTGAAAGAGCAGGCGCGCTTGCAGCAGCTGGCGGCGGAGGCGGGCAATGGCGATGCCGCTGCGCTGCAAGCGGCGTTCAACACCGCCCAGCAAGATCGCGATGGGCTCATCGAGCGGCGTGGCTTGCTGCGCGAGCAGAAGAAGAAACTCGCCGAGCAGGTGGCACAGCTCGAATCCACCCAGGGCCGTCCTGCGCCGGCCGACACCCTGCGCCTGCGCGCCGCGCTGCACGAGGCCAAGATCGAACACAGTCTCCTGGTGGAGCTGGTGCAGGTGCGGGACGAGAGTTGGCGCGGCGCGGTGGAAGCACTCCTCAAGCCCTATCCGCACCTCGTGGTGCTGCACCGCGAGGCCGATACCGCGGTGGCCTGGGAGATTGGCGAGCGATTGGGCTATCGCCAGTTCATCACCGCCGACCGCGCCACCGCACCACGGGCGAAGCCCGGTAGCGTGCTGGAAGTCACCCACTTCACCGCCGCGCCGCCGGCCTGGCTGCCGCACACGCTGGATCGTGTGCAGCGGGTGGAGGATGTCGCCGAGGGCCGCAAGCTGGGCCGGGAGCAGGACTGGATCACCCGCAGCGGCTACTACCGCGAGCGGCGCGGCGCGCGCGATATTTCGGTGGCGGCCCGCGATCAGCTGTTTGGCGAAGGCGCGCAGCGCGCCTCACTCGCCGCATTGCGCAGTGATCTGGCGGCGGTGGAACGCGCGCTCGAAAACATCGCCCAGCCGGTGATGGAGGCTGAAGCCGCGCTCAACGAGTCGCGTGCGGCCTTGAGTGGTATCAGCGCCGCCGCCACACTAGCGCAGCGCGCCTCGGAGTTCGCCGAAGCCGCCGCGCAATGGCCGGGGGCTGATGCGCAGGCACAGGCTGCGCTCGCGGCCTTCACCCAGCACTTGGAGCGCGAGAAGCAAGTCAGCAAGCAGCTGGGCAGCGTGCAGGCCAAGGTCGGCATTGCCCTGCACGCCGCACAAAAAACCAAGGGCGATGCGCACCTTGCCGAAGCAAAAGCGAGTGCGGCGGAAACCCGAAGCCGCGACCTCGCCAACAAGTTGCGCGAGACGGCTGAAGCACTCAGCGCTGACTGGCGTGAACCGGCGGCACTCGATGCCCTGAAAGCCGAGTGGGAAACCTTGAGCAAGGCCGAAGTGAGCCTGAAGCTGATCGAAAACCAGCTCGACAGCGGCCATTGGGAAGAAGACCCGCTCATCGAGGCCAAGCGCGACAAATACGCCACCGAATATGGCGCGCAGAAGCAGCGTGCCGAGTTGCGCGAATCTCACCTGGGCAAGCTGGCACAGCTCACCGAAGACGCCCGCGCCGCCTACCTCGGCGTGCTGCGTCGATCCGTCACCGCCTACGGCAGCAACATCAAGCGCCTCGGCGAGCTGGCGGGCATCGAGGTCAAGCACGAAATGCCCCATCTCGAAAACGACGATGTCACGCTCTCGCAGGCGGGCCTCAATGTGCGTTTCAACTTTGATGGCAAGGGCCTGATGGGCTTGAACGACGGCGAGGCCAGCGGCGGCCAGCAGGTGATGAAAAGCCTCATCTTGCTCATGGGCCTGATGATGGACGAGCGCGAGATGCAGCGCGGCGAGGGCGGCTCTGGCTTCGTGTTCATTGACGAACCCTTCGCCCACCTCGACATCGTCAACATCGACCGTGTCGGCACTTTTCTGCGCGCCACCCGAGCGCAGTACCTCATCACCACGCCGCTGACGCACAACACCAACGTCTATCAGCCCACCGATGTGATGCTCTGCACCTTCAAGAAAAAACCCAGCGACCGCCACGCGCCGCCGGTGGCGCTCGCCCGCCGCGCAGTCCGCGCGGCAGAGTGGGAAAATGCCGCCACTTCATCGAGTGCCACCCCATGACCCAGCCGCTGCACAGCTCCACCATCACCAGCCTGCCCAAGATTCACGCCGGCAAGGTGCGCGATATTTTTGCCGTGGGCGAACAGCACATGCTGCTGGTCAGCACGGATCGGCTGTCGGCCTTCGACGTGATCCTGCCGCAGTCCTTCCCCGGCAAGGGCGCGGTGCTGACGCGGCTCACCAGCTTCTGGATGAACCGCTTCGCGGCGCTGCTGCCCAACCAGATGGCTCCGGAAATGCGCTTGAGCGATTGGCTCACCCCCCGCGAACTCGCCGAGTGCGAAGGCCGTGCGGTGATCGTGAAAAAGCTCAGGGCGCTGCCGGTGGAGTGCGTGGCGCGCGGCTATCTGATTGGTTCGGGCTGGAAGGAATACCAGCAGACCGGCGCGGTGTGTGGCATCACCCTGCCCTTTGGATTGCAGCAGGCGGCGAAGCTTGATGAGCCGATTTTCACGCCGGCCTGGAAAGCGCCGGCGGGCCAGCACGATGAGAATATCGACTACGCCCGCGCCGTTGAGCTGGTGGGCGCTGATCTGGCCGCGCAGCTGAAGGACTACACCCTGCGCATCTACCGCGAAGCCGCTGACTACGCGCTGGCCCGCGGCATCATCATTGCCGACACCAAGTTCGAGTTCGGGGTGGACGAACACGGCACTGTGCATCTCATCGACGAGGTGCTCACGCCGGATTCATCGCGCTTCTGGCCGAAGGACCAGTACCGGATCGGCATCAGCCCGCCCTCGTTCGACAAGCAGTTCGTGCGCGACTGGCTGGAATCGCAGAAATGGAACAAGCAGCCGCCGGCGCCGGCCCTCCCCGCCGACGTGCTCAGGAAGACCGCTGAAAAATACGAGGAAGCTCTCAGGCTGCTTACACAATAGACCAACGCTAACCGCAGAGGATTCTTTTCATACCCCCTTGAGGGGTACGCGGAGGACGCAGAGTGGTGCAAATTACAGAGCTATTATTCAGCGCACGGGAATTCAAGATGACAGCCGTCCCGCGTTCTCCTATCGTTCGGGTTTCCTCTGCGTCCTCCGCGTACCCCTC
>CAMTXV010000090.1:0-5465 GCA_947085665.1 uncultured Sinobacteraceae bacterium
ACCGCATCGGTGACTGGAGTTCAGACGTGTGCTCTTCCGATCTCCCTTGCAGGCGAGGATCAGCGCGCAGGCATGGGCAAAGTCGTCGCCGATGCGGGCATGGAGCGCGGCGATGGCGTCGCGCTCGATATCCAGCGTGCGGCGCGCGCTGGCGAGGGGGTCGGGGGCGGTCATGGCGCTATTTTAGGTGCTGCGGCGGAGCAGGGCCGCGAAGAAGCCATCGCTGCCCTGCCGGTGTGGCCACAGCCGCAGCTGACCTTGCGGGCTGAGCAGCCCGCTGGGGAAGTCCGCGGCGGCCGCCGCCGTACTGAATTGCGGATTCGCGGCGAGAAAGTTCTCCACCACGGCCTCGTTTTCTTCCTGCAAGAGACTGCAAGTGGCGTAGATCAGTCGCCCGCCCGGCCGCACGTGGCTGGCGGCCTCGGTGAGGATGCGCAGCTGCAAGTCGGCAAGGGCGGCGAAGTCGAAGCTGCGCAGGCGCAGATCCGGCGCGCGGCGCAGGGTGCCCAGGCCGGAGCAGGGCGCGTCCACCAGCACCACATCGGCCATTGGCGGAGTGCCCTGGCCGAGGGTGAGGGTTTCGATGATGTCCACCCCCGCCCGCTGGGCGCGCGCAGGAATCTTCGCCAGCCGAGAGGCGGTGATGTCGCAGGCCACCAGCCGGCCCTGGTTCTGCATTTGTGCGGCCAGTGCCAGGCTCTTGCCACCGGCGCCGGCGCACCAGTCGATGACGGTTTCCCCGGCGGCGGCCCCCGTGAGCAGCGCCAGCAATTGGCTGCCTTCGTCCTGCGGTTCGATTTCGCCATCCAGCAGCAGGCTGTTCTGCTTGCTGAGCCGCTGCGCCAGATGGATTCCCGTGGGCGCCAGCGTGCTCGCACTCGCCGAAACACCCTGCACAGCCAGCGCCGAGAGCACTTCGGCGCGCGTGGCCTTCAGCGTGTTCACGCGCACCGTGGTGGGAGCGGGGAGGCGCAGCGCGGCGGCGAGTGCTGCGGTGTCTTCCGCGCCGATCTGCCGCACGAGGCGGGCATGCCAATCGGGCGGCAGATTGGCGGCTTCCGGCGCGGCCACGGGGTTCTCTGGCGCGGGCTCGGGCAGCTCGAGGGCGGTGATGGCCTCGGGCGCATGGCCCAAGTCCGCCAGATGCCGCGCCAGCCAGCTGGCGGGTGCTGCGCCCGCCAGCGCCTGCAAGCGCCCCACATCGCGCAGTACGCCGTAGACCATGTCGCTCACGGCGGCGCGGTCGCGCTTGCCCATTTCCTTGTGCGCGCGAAACAGCGCTTCGAGAATCTGGTCCGCCGGCTTGCTGCCGCGTGCGATGTCTTCGAGTGCGACGCGGGCGCGGGCGACGTGCAGGCGTCTGGGCAGCGGGCTCATTCGGCGCTGCTGCCCTTGATCTTGTCGTAGGCGCCCAGGGCGCGGTCGCGCGAAGCTTTCAAATCGACAATAGGGCGCGCGTAGAAGTGATCCAGGCTCAAGCCGCAGGCGCGGCGCAACTCGCTGGGCGCTTCCCAGGGCTTGTGGATGAACTTGGCGGGCATCTTCGCCAGCTCCGGCACGAAGCGGCGGATGTACACGCCTTCTTCATCGAACTTCTCGCCTTGCAACACCGGGTTGAAGATGCGGAAGTAGGGCGCGGCATCGGCGCCGCAGCCCGCGGCCCACTGCCAGCCCAGGGTGTTCTGCGGCAGGCTGGCGTCCACCAGAGTGTCCCAAAACCAGGCCGCGCCCTCCTGCCAGGGGATGAGCAGGTTCTTGGTGAGGTAGCTCGCCACGATCATGCGCACCCGGTTGTGCATGATTCCGGTCTGCCAGAGCTGCCGCATGCCGGCATCGACGATGGGGATGCCCGTCTCGCCGCGCTGCCAGGCCTTGAGGTCGCGGGCGTAGTCGGCAGGCGCCCGCCAGGGAAAGCGCGCGAACTTGTCGTACAACGGTTCGGCCGGGGTCTTGGGGTAGTGATAGATCAGGTGGTGCGAGAACTCGCGCCAGGCCAGCTCCTTCACGAAGTGGTGGATGTTGCCGTGGGCGCCCGCACTGGTGAGCTCACCATTGGCCTGCTGGGCGCGCACGAACACCTGGTTGGGGCTGATCTCGCCCCAATGCAGATGCGCCGAGAGGCCGCTCACGGCGCCATCGAGCGCCGGCTGATCGCGCAGGTCCTTGTAGGTGGCGATGGGTTTCTGCGCAAAGCGTTCGAGACGGGCCTGTGCCCCTGCCTCGCCCGGCTGCCAGTGGGCGGCAAAGCCGGCATCCCAGGGGATGCGTGGCAGTAGCCCCAGCAACGCCAGCGGTTCGCTGGTTGGCGCCTTGGCCGCGCCCGCCAATTTTGCAGGCGCGGGCAGCAGGGCGCGTAGCTCGCCAAAGCGCGCCTCCTGGGCGCGAAAAAACGGCGAATACACCCGGTAGGGGCCGCCCGAGCCGGTCTGCAACTGCCAGGGCTCGAACAACAGCGCGCCGTTGAAGCTCTGCACGGCGAGTCCCTGCGCCTTGAGGGCTTCCTTGATGCGTGCATCGCGGGCGATGGCGCTGGGTTCGTAGAGGCGATTCCAGTAGACGGCGCTCGCGCCCGTTTCCGTGACGAGGGTCTGCAGCGTGGCCAGGCTCGCTCCCTGACGGACGATGAGCGGACTGCCGAGCTTGTGCAGATCAGCCGCCAGGGCCGTCAGCGAATGGTGCAGCCACCAGCGGCTGGCCCCACCGAGCGGCCAGTCGCCGTCTTCCTCAGGCGCATGGATGAAGACGGGCACCACCCGCTCATGGTGCGCGGCGGCGTGGTGCAGGGCGGGCTGGTCGGTGAGCCGCAGGTCGCGGCGCAGCCAGACGATGGCGGTGGTGGTCATGGGTGGAGGGGTCAAAGGGCGTGTGCTATGACCACACGTTTGTCGCTGCTGCGCAAGGGTTCAAGGGCGGCGGCACCTATAATCCGCGCCCAATGAACGCATCTCATCTCGACGCGCTCGCCATCAACGGCGTGCAGAAGCATTACGGCAGCCTGCAGGCCTTGAAGGGCGTGACGTTTTCCATCCGCCAGGGCGAGTTTTTTGGCCTGCTCGGCCCCAACGGCGCCGGCAAGTCCACGCTCATCAACATCATCGCCGGCTTGAGTCGCGTCAGCGCCGGCACCGTGAGCGTGCTGGGCCACGACACCGTGACCGACTTCCGCACCGCCCGCCGCAAGCTGGGCGTGGTGCCGCAGGAGCTGGTGTTCGACCCCTTCTTCAATGTCGTCGACATGCTGCGCATCCAGGCCGGCTACTACGGCTGCGGCGAAGAGGTGTGGCCGTGGATCGACGAGATGCTGGAGCGGCTGGACCTCGCCGGCAAGCGCAACAGCATGCTGCGCATGCTCTCGGGCGGCATGAAGCGTCGTGTGCTCATCGCCCAGGCGCTGGTGCACAAGCCGCCGGTGGTGATCCTCGACGAGCCCACGGCGGGTGTGGACGTAGAGCTTCGCCGCACGCTGTGGAGCTTCATGCGCGATCTGCACGCCAAGGGCACGACGGTTGTGCTGACCACCCACTACCTCGAAGAAGCACAAGAGATGTGCAGCCGCATCGCCATTCTCGACAAGGGTGAGGTGAAGGCCCTGGAAACCACCAGTGCGTTGCTGGGCCGCCACCCTTTCCGCTTCCTGCGGCTGAAGCTGGGCGAAGGCGCTGCCCTGCCCGAGGGCCTGCGCGCGCTAGTGGCGAGCGAGAAGGACGGCGTGGTGGAACTCAAGCTCGAAGTGGCGAAGCACCCGATCAACAGCGTATTCGCCGCACTGCGCACGGCCGGCGTGGTGATTGAGGACGTTCACACCCGTGAGCCTGACCTTGAAGACATCTTTATTGAATTGACGCGCGGCAGCGCATCGGAACTGACGCGATGAGGCGGAGCGCGGATTGGGGATTGCGGATTGCGGAATCAATGCCGCGGTCTGTCGTCGTCTCTGCCCTTTCCTCCTCAACCTGTATTCCGAGCTCCTGAATCCAATGACGCCCAATCAACGCGGCTTCTACACGCTCCTCAAGAAAGAGGTGATGCGCTTCTGGGCGGTGCTCGGGCAGACCGTCTCTGCTCCCGTCGTCACCGCACTGCTGTACTTGCTGGTATTCGCCCAGGCCCTGCAGGGCCGCGAGGTGCCGGGCTATGCGGGGTTGTCCTACACGCAGTTCCTGGTACCGGGGCTGGTGATGATGACGGTGATTCAGAACGCCTTCGCCAACACTTCTTCCTCGCTGATTCAAAGCAAGGTGATGGGCAACATCGTGTTCACACTGATGGCGCCCATCGGGCCCATGGAGTGGTTTGGCGCGTACATTCTGGCCGCCTTGGTGCGCGCCGCCCTGGTGGCTACGGCCATGCTCACCGTCACCCTGCTGTTCGTGCAGCTGCCCATCGAAGCGCCGCTGGCGCTGTTCGCGGTGTTTCTGCTCTCGGCGGCCAGCCTCGCCGCGCTGGGCATCATTGCCGGGCTATGGGCGCAGAAGTTCGACCAGATCGCCGCCTTCACCAACTTCATCGTCACGCCGCTGTCGTTTCTCTCCGGCGTGTTTTATTCGGTGCACTCGCTGCCCAGCTTCTGGTACACCGCGAGTCACCTCAACCCGTTCTTCTACATGATTGACGGCTTCCGCTATGGCTTCTTCGGCAGCGCCGACGTGCCCATCGCGCAGAGCCTGCTGTGGATTAGCGGATTCTTCGTGCTCGTTTCCAGCATTGCCTACTGGATGCTGCACAGCGGTTACAAAATGCGGAAGTAAAAATCACCATGACCAAGACAGACATCGCAGCACTCATCCAGGCCGGCCTGCCCAACGCACAAGTCACCGTGATCGGCGACGACGGCCAGCACTTCGAGGCCACCGTCATCTGCGCCGACTTCGCCGGCAAGATGCCGCTGGCACAGCACCGCATGGTCTACGCCACGCTGGGCGAAAAAATGGGACGCGAGATTCACGCCCTCAAACTCACCACACGAGCCGCCTAATGGACAAGTTCATCGTTGGCGGCAACGGCCCCCTCATGGGCACCGTAGCCTCGGCAGGTGCCAAGAACGCCGCCCTGCCCATCCTCTGCGCGGCACTGTTGAGCGATGAGCCGCTCACCGTCACCAACTGCCCCAAGCTCTGGGATATTGGCACCACCAAGAAGCTCTTGGCACAGATGGGCGTGACGGTGGCGCAGACTGATTCGCACACGGTCGTGGTCGATGCCAAGACCATCACCACCCACATCGCGCCCTACGAGCTGGTGCGCACCATGCGCGCTTCGATCCTCGTGCTCGGCCCTCTGGTCGCCTCACGCGGTGAGGCGCATGTGAGCCTGCCCGGTGGCTGCGCCATCGGCGCGCGTCCAGTCGACCTGCACCTGATGGGCCTGCGCGCCATGGGGGCTGAAATCACCTTGGACGGCGGCTTCGTCAGATCGGAAGAGCACACGTCTGAACTCAGTCACCGATGCGGTTATCTCGTATGCCG
>CAMTXV010000091.1:0-11461 GCA_947085665.1 uncultured Sinobacteraceae bacterium
CGGCGCGCGACGGTGCGCCGGCACTCGCGCCTTGATTGAGCGCCCCTGAAAAAGCCCGGCAGTGCCGGGCTTTTTCATGCAGCGGAACCTCTCAGGCGGCCTGTTCGCTGCGGCCTTCCTGCGCGGCCTTCTTCGCTTCATTGGCCTTCTTGCTCGGCAAAATGCCCATGCACTTGCAGATGATGCCGAGCATGATTTCGTCCGCCCCGCCGCCAATGCTGACCAGACGCGTGTCGCGGTAGGCGCGGCTGATGTTGTTGTCCCACATGAAGCCCTGACCGCCCCAGTACTGCAGCAGCGAGTCGGTCAGCTCGCGGCCCACGCGGCCCACCTTGAGCTTGCACATGCTGGCAAGCATGGCGATGTCCTCCATCTTTTCCTTGCCGCTGATGTAGCGCGCGGTGGTGTCGTAGACCAGCGCACGCAGGCTTTCGACCTCGGTGCGCAGCTCGGCGATGCGGAAGTGCACGGCCTGGTTGTCGAGAATCGAGCCACCAAATGCCTGCCGCTGGCGGGTGTAGTCGATGGTTTCGTCGATGAGGTTGTTGAAGCCATCGATGCTGCTGGCCGCGCCATACAGGCGCTCTTCCTGGAACTGCATCATCTGGTACATGAAGCCCATGCCCTCCTGCCCGACCAGGTTGCGGCGCGGCACGCGCACGTTGTCGAAATAGATCATCGCAGTGTCTGAGGCGCGCATGCCGAGCTTGTCCAGCTTGGTGTTGCGGGTGACGCCCTTGGTATCGAGCGGCACGATGATGAGGCTCTTGTTCTGGTGCACCTTGCCTTCGCTGGTGTTGCACAGCACGCAGGCCCAATCGGCCTGGGTGCCGTTGGTGATCCACATCTTGCTGCCGTTGATGATGTAGTCGTCGCCGTCTTTCACGGCGGTGGTCTTGATACCTGCCACGTCGCTGCCGGCGCTTGCCTCAGAGACGGCAATGGAGCAGACCATGTCGCCGGCGACGACAGGCTTCAGAAATTCTTCCTTCAGCGCCTTGCTGCCGAAGCGCTCCAGCGCGGGCGTGGCCATGTCGGTGATCACGCCGATGGCCATCGGCAGGCTGCCGCTGATGCAATTGCCCATGGCCTGCGCAAACATCACCTCGTAGCTGTAGTCGAGGCCCAAGCCACCCACGGCCTCGCTCTTGTTGATGCCGAGATAGCCCAATGAGCCCATTTTCTTGCACACCTCGCGGGCCGGCCAAATGCCTTCCTTCTCCCACTCGGGGATGTGCGGGTTGAGTTCGTTGACCACGAACTTCTTCACGCCATCGTAAATCTCGCGATGCTCTTGGGTAATGATCATTGTCTTTTCTCCAGGCCAGAAAGGTTGGTGGCTGGATGCTAGTTTTCATTGCACTTGCTTCGCAAGCGAATTGCGGGCGGTGGGCAGAATAATCCTGAGTGAAGCAGAATGCGGAAAGAAACATTTCCACTCTGTCATCCAATCGCTGGGTCATCTTTACCTGCACGCGCCGCCACCCGGCCCGGCCCTTGGCACGGCGATTGGAAGAGGCTGGTCAACCAATCTTCATCTGCGCAGTTTTATCTGTTGGCCGCGCTTTTTCAGGATCACCCTCGACATGTCTTCCCGTCCCACGTCGCTGCATCACCCCTTGCGACGACCGCTCGGCCTGCTGCCCCTGGGCGTGCTGCTGCTCTCGGCCTGTGGTGGCGGTGGCGCCAGCCCGGCGCCCGCACCTACAGCGCCCACGCCGCCACCTACGGTGCCAGCTCCGGCGCCTGCTCCGGCACCCGCCCCCGCACCGCCTGCACCCATTCCTATTCCTTCACCGGCCCCTGCGCCCACCTCCACGCCGTCACCGGCGGCGCTCTACAACGGCGACCGCTACACCCCGCGGCTGGTGAGTACGGCAGGCAGCAGCTGCTATCAGTTCACCGATGCCACGCGCGGCCAGCGCGCGCTTTCGGTGCAGGTACGTGTGCCGGCAGAGGCGCCGGGCGCACGCCCAGTGGTGCTGTTCTCGCATGGCGGCGGCGCGCGCCCCGCTTGCAGCTTCATCGATGGCGAATGGGGCAACAGCTTTGCCACCGCCGGCTATGTGGTGGTGCACCTCTCGCACAACCTCACCCCCAGCGAGCAGGCCACCGCCTGTGAGCAGATGGGCACGCCCAATTGCAGCGAGCTGCAAGCCATGCTCTGGCTGAGGCCTGCTGACGCCAGCGCGGTGATCAGCGAGCTGCCGGCCATCGCCAATCACTTTGGCCTCACCGGACAGCTCGACACCACCCGCATCGGCATGGCCGGTCACTCGCTGGGCGCCTACACCGCGATGGTGGCCTCGGGCGCCACGGTGAATCTCGGCGTGCACCGCGGCCGCTCGTTTGCTGATCGCCGCATCACCAGCACGCTGGCGCTCTCGCCGCAGGGGCCAGGCCAGTTTGGTTTCTACGACAGCCTCACCCAGGGCCACTCCTGGTCCGCCTTGAGCCTGCCGGTGATGACGCAAACCGGCGCCGGTGACGACACCGGCGAGATCGGCGGCGAAAGCCCCGCTGATCGCCGCATTCCGTTCCAGAAAATGCCGGCACCCGACAAGATGGAGGCCTACATCGACGATGCGCGCGCCGACCATCTCGCCTTCGATCTCTTCGGCACCGCGCCGCCCGAGTTCTTCGGCTGGATCCGCTCCGCCGCCATCGCCTGGTTCGACGCCACCCTGCAAAACCGCTCGGAGGCGCGCAGCTGGTTGGCGTCAGACCAGCTGGAAGAAGTGAGCGAGGGGCTGGAGGTGGTCAGTCGCAAGTCGCTGACGCCGCCCTGAGTGTGGTGGTCACTCTGAATCCGGCAGCTCATTCTGCCGAAGCAGCCAGGTGCGCACCGCAGCATCTTCAGTGAGCCCCGCAGCGCGTATCGCCGCTTCCGTCGCCCCCTTGCGATCGCCTAGCCGCCTGAGCAGATGCGCACGCAGCGCCCAGCTAGGCTGGTAGTCCTCGGTGCCTGAGGCGGGCAGGGTATTGAGTGCCGCAAGCCCGGCAGCAGCACCTTGTGATTCGGCCAGTGCCGCCGCATGCGCCACCGCAGCACCGAGGCTGCCCGTGAGGTGTACCAGGCCGGCGTACAGCTGCGTCACGGCCGCCCAGTCCATGCGGCCGTTGAGGGCGCGCTGTGCGTGTGCAGACTGGATGGCCGCCTCGATCTGGTAGGGGCCGAACTGCCGGCAGGCTGCTGCGGCATTCAGCGTGGCTTCGGCTTCCACAATCAGCTCGCGCTGCCAGCGGCTGGGGTCTTGCTCGCTCAGCGGAATGTACTCGCCCATCAGACCGCGTCGTGCCGCGCTGCGACTCTCGCAATACAGCATCAAGGCCAGCAGCCCGCGGGCCTCGGGCTCGGCCGGCAGCAGCTGCACCAGCACGCGCGCCAGCCACAGCGCCTCTTCGGTGAGACCGCGTGTGCCGGTGTCGGCACCGGCCACGTCGTCCCAGCCGGTGCCGTAGGCGGCGTAGATGGCTTCGAGCACATCGGCGGTGCGCTCTTGCAGCTGGGTGACTTCGGGGATTTCAAAAGGAATGCGCGCATCGCGGATTTTCTGTTTCGCCCGCCACAGACGCTGCCCCAGTGTTTTTGGCGACAGCAGAAAGGCGCCGGCGATACGTTCAGCGCTCAATCCCAACACGGTTTGCAGCATCAGCGGTGCCCGCGCTTCGCGCACCAGAGCCGGGTGCGCGCAGGCAAACAGCAGCTTCAGGCGCTCGTCGGGGAAGGGCATTGGGTCACTCGGATCGACGGCGTGCAACGCATCGAGCCACTGCAATTCTGGTACGGCGGCATCGCGTACGGCGAGGTGCCGATAGCGGTCGATCAGGGCGCGGCGTGCTGCCGCAAACAGCCAGGCATCGGGATTGCTCGGCACGCCATCACGAGGCCAGGTTTCGAGTGCAGCCACAAAGGCCTCGCCGAGCGCATCCTGCGATTCGGCGAGGTCGCCGCTTTTGGCTGCGAGCAGGGCGACGAGGCGTCCATAGGACTCCCGCGCCGCCCGCTCGGCTACCGTGCTGGCCTGCATCCGCTAGCCCGGCATGGGCACATGCGGCCGCACCTCGACCGAGCCCGTCGGTGCAGCCGGACACTTGGCAGCCCATTCGAGCGCTGCATCGAGGTTGGGCACTTCGATGATGTAGTAGCCGCCGAGCTGCTCCTTGGTGTCGGCAAAGGGGCCGTCATGCACCTGTCGCGCTCCACCGCGCAGGCGCACCGTGGTGCCGCTGGCAGGGGGCTGCAAACCGGCCCCGCCGACAAACACGCCGGCCGCGGCGAGGGCGGCGTTGTAGGCCATGTAGGCACCCCAGTAGGCAGGGGCTTCGGCGCTGCTGCGACGGGCGAAATCGGCAGCGGTTTCGTTGACAAGGAGGGTGTATTGCATGGGCTTCTCCTCAGTTGGGGGCGGCCAGGGTTTCGCGCACCTCAATGCCGCCATCGGCGCTCACGGGGCACTGTGCAGCCCAGTGCAGCGCGGCTTCCATGCTCTCGGCTTCGATGATGTAGAAGCCGCCGAGCTGTTCCTTGGTATCGGCGAAGGGCCCGTCATGCACCACGCGCTGGCTACCCTTGAGGCGCAGGCTCTTCGCGGTCTGTGGCGGTAGCAGGCCCTCGCCGCCGCGCATCACGCCGGCTTTCACCAGGAGATCGCCGTAGGCGAAGTGCGCGGCCATCACCTCGGGCGTATTGGGGTCGGTGTTGCTGGCGGCGTCGAAGATAAGGATCGTGTACTGCATGGCGAGTCTCCTGGAATGGGTAGAGGTCGTGGAGGATTCCGCGGCTTCATGGAGATGACGTTTCAACCCCCGGCCATTTCTACCGCTGCTCGAAAAAAGGTTCAGCGCACTGGCAGCAGTCTGATTTCAAACAGCTTCGGCCAGTACTTGCCTGTCACCAGCAAATGTTTCTTGTCGCTGCGCCAAGCCACGCCGTTGAGTACCGCGCCGCGCGCTTCGTCAGCCGGCGTGATGCCGGCCTTCTGTTTCAGCACCGCCAAGTCGATCCAGCCCGTCACCTGGCCAGTGACGGGGTCGATGCGCGCGATGCGGTCGCTACCAGACATTCGCGTAAATCACGCCATCCACCCATTCCAGCTCGTTGAGACGGGTGATGGGCGTATCACCCTCGCGCACTTCCAGCGTGCGCAGCACGGCGGGCTTGATGGGGTCGATCCAGCTCAGCGTGGCCGAGCCATTGCTGATGATCAGCGCGTGACCATCGCTGGTGATGCCCCAGCCCTCACCGCCGTAGCGCAGCGTGCCGAGTCGCTGTAGGGCGAGGTCGTAGTGGTGCAGCACGCCCTCGCGCCAGGTGAGTTGCCAGAGCGAGCCGGCGTGCAGGGTCACCCCTTCACCGAAGTGATGCGCGGGCAGGGCAGTGGCCTTCAGGGTTTCGCCCGTGCTGAGTTTCTTCTCGGCAATCTGCGAGTGGCCGTACTGGCCATCGCTCTCGAACAACCGACCCTCGTGCCAGAGCAGGCCCTGGGTAAAGCCCTTCGCATCGTGCGGGTGCGTGGCCACGAGTTTCCACGGCAGTGTGGGAGCCGCCGCCTGCCCCAGCAGCGGGGCGGCCAGCAGACCCGCCGCTACAATGCGCGCCGTCCAACGAGCGAGAGATGTGATGAGCATGGTGAAAAGTATGACGGGCTTCGCCCGCGTCGAGCGCAACGCACCGGGTGCCAAGCTCGCTTTTGAACTGCGCGCCGTCAACAGCCGCTTTCTCGACCTCACCCTCAAGCTGCCGGAAGAGTTCCGCGTGCTGGAAAGCGAGCTGCGCCAGCGCGCGCAGGCCAAGGTGTCGCGCGGCAAGCTGGAAGTGAGCCTGCGCTACACGCTGGATGGCGCCGCCCAGAGCGTGCTGAATGTGGATCTCGTGCGCCTCGCGGCCGTCAATGCCGCGCTGGACCAGGTGAACACCGTGCTGGGTGCCACCGCCACGCCCGACCCGGTGCGGGTGCTGAGCTTCCCCGGCGTGCTGCAACAGCAGGCCTTCGACTTCGCCGCCCTGCATGCTGAAGCCTTGAATGCCTTCGATGCCGCTCTCCAAGAGTTCAACAAGACCCGCGAGCGTGAAGGCCAGCGCACGGCGGACTACTTGCTCGAACGCGCCGCCAGCCTCGAAGGCTTTGCGGCGCTCGTGAAGGCCCGCGCGCCGCTGGTGCGTGATGCCTGGATGGACAAGCTGCGCGCCAAAGTGGCCGACCTCGGCATCGAAGTGGAGCCGCAGCGCCTCGCGCAGGAAGCCGCCATGGCCGCGCAGCGTCTGGATGTGGACGAAGAACTCTCACGCCTCGCCAGCCATCTGGTGGAACTCCGCAAGGCGCTTGCCGGCAAGGAATCCGTGGGTCGCCGTCTGGATTTCCTCATGCAGGAATTCAACCGCGAGGTGAACACCACCGGCAGCAAGTCGCAAGACGCCGAAATGACCAACTACGTGGTCGAGATGAAGGTGTTGATTGAGCAGATGCGCGAGCAGATCGCCAACCTCGAATAGCGCCGAAGCCCACCGGCAGCCGGAAGCTGCTCATGGGCTGAATTAACCACTGCGCTTGTCAATCGTCTGCAAAGCGCGGTCCGTAAGGTCCGCGTTCGCTTGCCTTTGACGCCGCCATGTTCCTCGCCGCCCGCTGTTCGCTCACCTCACTGTCGCCACGCAACGGGGTGCGGGCATGAACCCGCAGCGGCGTCGCTTCTTGCAGGCGGGTCTGGCAGTGGCGGGCTGCTTTGCGCTCGGCCGTGATTTCTGGAAACGGGCTTACGCCGCCCCCGCAGTCATTGGCCCCGGCCCTTACGGCGCATTGCTGCCGGCCGATGCCAATGGCCTGATGCTGCCGCCGGGCTTCAGCAGCCGCCGTCTCGCCACCGCCTATCAGCCCGTGGCCAAGGCCGATGGCAGTGTCACTTCGTTTTTGTGGCACCGCGCCAGCGATGGTGGCGGGGTCATCCCGCAGGCCGATGGCGGCTGGATCTACGTCAACAACTCCGAAATTCCCATCGTCGCCGACGAGTGCCAGGACAGCCTCGCCAGTCCCTTCTGCGGCGAGCAGGGCGGGGCCAGCGCCATCCGCTTCAGCGCCAGTGGTGAAGTGCTCGACGCCTATCCCATTCTCGAAGGCGGCAACAACAACTGCGCGGGCGGCGTCACGCCCTGGGGCACCTGGCTCTCCTGCGAGGAAAACTTTCTCGGTTTCGTCTACGAGTGCGACCCCACCGGCAGCAACCTGCCGCTGCGCCTGCCTGCCCTGGGCCAGTTCGCGCACGAGGCGGCGGCGGTGGACCCCGTCGGCAAGGCCATCTACCTCACCGAAGACACCACCGACGGCGCCTTCTACCGCTTTCGCCCCGCGTTCTGGCCCGACGACGGTCGCCCCAATCTCAGCGTGGGCGTGCTCGAAGTGGCGGTGGTGGGCGCCAACCCGCCCACGCGCATTCCCTACGGTGAGGCGCTGGGCCTGGCCGCGCCGCAAGAAACCGCAGCCGGCAGCGTGCAATGGCTGCCGGTGCTCAACCCCCTGGGCCTGCCGATTGAATGCCGCTACCAGGTGCCGACCGCCGCGGTGTTCCAGGGCGGTGAGGGCTGCTGGTACGACGATGGCCTGGTGTTTTTCACCTGCAAGGGCAGCAACCGCGTGTGGGCCTACGACACGGTGGCGATGACGATGGAAATCATCTACGACGCCGCCACGCTCGGCCCCGAGGCGCCGCTGACAGGCGTCGACAACCTGGTGGTGCACGCCGACAGCCACGACCTCTTCGTGGCCGAAGACGGCGGCAACATGGAGATCGTGCTGATCACCCACGAAACGCGCGAAGTAGCCCCCTTCCTGCGCTACCCCATTCCGCACTCCGAACTCTGCGGCACCGCCTTTTCGCCCGATGGCACCCGGCTTTACTTTGCCAGCCAGGGCAAGCGGCACACGGTGGACGAGGCCACGGGCAAGACCATCTTCGGCGAGATTTTCGAGGTGAGCGGTCCGTTCCGTGGCACCGCGTTGGCGCCCGGCCCCAACCCAGTGCCCGTGCCCACTCCGGAGATTGGTCTGCCGCCCGTCAGCCCCGCCGCAGGCCGCTTTGGCGGCGGTGCGATGGGCCTTGGGCTGGGCGCGCTCGCCGCCGCCGCAGTGCTGCAGAAAGTGCTGGCTGCCCCTGGTCGCAGCGAGGCTCAGCCGGCGGCCAACGACGCGCCAGCAGCCGAGTCTTCAAAGCCCTCATCGCCTTAGGGGAGGTTGCGCCAGTTCAGAGGGTTGGCACCGTGCCGCCGTCGATGACGTATTCGGCGCCATGGATGGCGGAGGCGCGCTGCGAACCAAGGAAGGCGATCAGTTCGGCCACCTCCTGCGGCTGCGCGGGGCGCCCCAGCGGAATGCCGCCCAAGGCGTCGAGCACGCTCTGCCGCGCGGCTTCCACCGTGCCGCCGCTGTGCTCGGCGATGCGGTTCATCAGCGCATCCGAGGCTTCGGTGTAGATCCACCCCGGCGAGACCACATTCACGCGCACGCCCTTCGGCCCCACTTCCTTCGACACGGCCTTGCTGTAGGTGGTGAGCGCCGCCTTGGCGGCCGCATAGGCCGTGGTGGAATCGTGCAGCGGCAGCTGCCGCTGGATCGAGGACACATGAATGACGGCACCAGAGCCGCGCTCGACCATCCCCGGCAGCAGTGCCCGGTCGAGCCGCACGGCTGGCATGAGATTGAGGTCTAGTTCTGAGCGCCAATGAGCTTCTGTGAGGGCTGCGTAGCCGCCGCCGGGTGCCGTGGACCCACCCAGCATGTGCACCAGCACGTCGACGCCGCCCAGATGTTCGAGTGCTGCCTCGGCAAAGCGCGCCACCCCTTCGGCGGTGGTGAGGTCGGCGGCCACGAAATGCGCGCCGCTGTGCGGAGTTGGAGCGGTGCGGGCGGCCGTCACCACCTGTGCGCCGCCCGCCAGAAAGCGCTGCGCCGTGGCCAGACCCGCGCCCTTGGTGCCGGCCGTGACGACCACGCGCAAGCCTTCGAATTCCTGGGGATCGATGCGTGACATCAGTGGATCTCCAGTTCGGCAATTGCGCCATCAACGAGCCGGAAGTGGAAGGTGAAGCGCAGCGGGCTGCCGGGAAAGGCGCCGGCCGTCTCGCCGTCGACTACCACGCGGCCCTGATCCTCCCGCCAGGCGCTGGGTGTGAAGATGGCTGCATAGCGGAGGGTCGCCGCCTGTATCCAGGCAGTCAGCGCGGCGTGGCCTTCATGGCGACCACCTTCGTCGAGGACCACGGCGTCTGGCGCGAAGGGCGCCAGCATCTCGGCAGGGTTCAGGCGCGCATTCGCCGCTACATAGGCGGCGATGGGGGCAGGCAGGGGTTCCGTCATCGGTCATGCTCCGGTGGTTGATGATTCGAACCAGACGATGGCGCTCCACTGAAGCAATGACAAGAACACACGAAAAAGTAAGCTACTCACCTAAAAGTAAGCGAGTCGACTACACCCCGCTCACCGGCGCCGCCAGCGTGCAGAACGTGGTGCGGGTGCTGGAAGGCCGCTGGAAGCTGACCATCCTGTTCCAGCTGTTCGACGGCAAGGTGCGGCGCTTCTCGGAGCTGGAGCGTGCCATTCCCGGCGTGTCACAGAAGATGCTGATTCAGCAGCTGCGCCAGCTGGAAGCCGAGGGCGTGGTGGCGCGCATCGTCCACCATGAGGTGCCGCCCCGGGTGGAATACCACCTGACGGCCTGGGGCCAGTCGCTGTGCCCGGCGCTCGATGCGCTGCTGATCTGGGCCGAAGCCGCGCCGCCAGCCATCCGCCAGCGGTTGATCAGCGCCGACGCATCAAGCCCGCCAGACTGAACCGCATCGCGGGGATCCAGTTCGGCATGCAGCAAAAATGCCCCGCCATGGCGGGGCTTTTTGCTGGGCTGCCCTGCGGCTTGAGCTTACGGCGCCAGCGGCGCGGGGCTCGTCGGCGGGGTGGTGGGCTCGGCCAGTGCAGCGCCCAGGCGGTTTTCACCCGCCGCCACGGGGAAGGCGGTGCCAAAGCTCTCGCTGCCACCCGGCTCGGCGATGGTGCTCACGTACCACCACTCACCCACGGTGCGTTCAGGGGTCACGTCGAACACCATGTAGCCCTTCAGCGCGAGGTCGATGTACTTCATGTGCGGGTTCACCAGGCGGATTGCGTCCTGCACATCGGCCAGCGCATCGAGGCCGGGTGAGGTGACCGAGGTGCACACGTATTCCACGCCCAGCGAGCCCGCGCCCGTGACCGGGTTGTAGGTGACGGGATTGTTGGGGTCGGTGGAGAGGTCCATCGCCCAGCTGGTGTGAATGTCGCCGGTGAGCACCACGGTGTTGTTGATGCTGTTGCTCGCGAGGTGGCTGAAAATCTGGTTGCGCTCAGCCTGGTAGCCGTCCCATTGATCGCTGTTGAGGTAGAGCCCGCCCTGGCCGGCAATGGGGATGAGGTTGAGCGAATCGCCCAGCGCCGGCAGCTCGCCCAGGTCGGGCAGGCCGGCCACCTTGAGCTGGCCGAACATCACCTGCTGGCCAATGAACTTCCAGGTGGCGGTGGTGTTGCTCAGGCTGCCCAGCAGAAACTCCATCTGCGCCGGGCCGATGAGCTTGCGCGCGGGGTCGGTGGGGTCATCCGGCGGCAGCAGCGGCGTGGCCAGCTGCTCGTCGCGGTCGAACAGGCGGGTATCGAGCATCACCAGCTGCATCAGGTTGCCAAAGCTGAACTCGCGCCAGATGCGAGTGACGTTGCCGGGCTCGGGGTAGCGGATGGGCATCCACTCGTCATAGGCGCGCTGCGCGAAAGCCTTGCGTTCCACCCAGATGCCCTCGGCACCTTCGGTGTGGTTGTTCGCGCTGTCGCGCCAGCTGTTGTCGGTGGACTCGTGGTCGTCCCAGATGGTGATGAAGGGGTGCTGGCGGTGCACCGCCTGCAGATCGGTGTCGTCGCGCTTGTACTGGCTGTGGCGGGTGCGGTAGTCGGCCAGCGTGAACATCTCGGTGGCGGGCTCGTACTCGCGCACCTCACCGTATTCGCCGGTGCCGTATTCGTAGATGTAATCACCCAGGTGCAGCACCACGTCGATGTCGGCGCGCTCCGCCAGAAAGCGGTAGGCGTTGAAGAAACCGTGCGCGAGGCTGGAGCAGCTGGTGACGCCAAAGCGCACGCGCTCGACATTGCCCACCGGCAGCGTCTTGGTGCGACCGACCACGCTATCGAAGCCCACTGCGGTGAAGCGGTAGTAATACGTGGTGCCGGGCATCAGGCCCGTGAAGTCGATCTTGATCGTCCAGTCGCGGGCGCTGGTGGCGGTTTGCATGGCGCTGCCCACCAGCTGCAACAAGGCGGCATCGCGGTACACCGAAACCGTCACCGGGATGTCTTCGGTCGTCACCGGCGTGGCGCGCGTCCACAGAATCACCGCATTGGCCAGGGGGTCGCCCGAGGCCACGCCGTGCAGAAAGGGTGTGCTGCGC
>CAMTXV010000092.1:0-5536 GCA_947085665.1 uncultured Sinobacteraceae bacterium
CATCCACTTCCGGCGCGAAGACGCGACCGACCGACTCATTGAGATCGCCGGCAAGTTCAAGGGAGAGAAGCAGGAGGCGCGGGTCGAAGACCTCGCCTGGCGCGATCAGAGCGCGGCCAAGCGTATTACCTACGCGCTGGTGAAGGGCATCGACGCCTTCGTCGAAGCCGACACCGAGGCGCTGCGGCAGGAGATTTCCGCTCGCGGCGGCCGCCCCATCGAGGTCATCGAAGGCCCATTGATGGAGGGCATGAATGTCGTCGGCGATCTCTTCGGCGCGGGCAAAATGTTCCTGCCCCAGGTGGTGAAGAGCGCGCGCGTGATGAAGAAGGCCGTGGCCTACCTCATCCCCTTTATCGAGGCCGAGAAGAAGCCCGGCGACGTGGCGTCGAGCAAGGGCAAGATTCTGATGGCGACGGTGAAGGGCGATGTCCACGACATCGGCAAGAACATCGTCGGCGTCGTGCTCCAGTGCAACAACTACGACGTGGTCGATCTCGGCGTAATGGTCGCCCCGCAGAAGATTCTCGATGCCGCGCGCGAGCACCAGGTGGACATCATCGGCCTCTCCGGCCTGATCACGCCGAGCCTGGACGAGATGGTGCATCTGGCGAAGGAGATGCAGCGCCAAGGCTTCACCATTCCGCTGCTGATTGGTGGTGCGACGACTTCGCGCGCGCACACCAGTGTGAAGATCGACCCCGCCTACGAAGGCCCGGTGGTGTGGGTGAAGGATGCTTCGCGTTCGGTGCCGGTGGCGGCTGCGCTCCTCAGCGACGAACAGCGCCCGAAGCTGATGGCCGAGACCAAGGCCGAGTACGACCAGATCCGCGAGCGGCATGCCAACAAGAATCAGACCGAGAAGTTTCTGACGCTGGAAAAGGCACGTGCGAACAGGACGCCCATCGAGTGGAAGGGCGCACATCCCTTCCGGCCGCGCATGCTCTTGCAGCAGACACATGATGTCTGCGAAGGCCACGCTCGCGTCAAGGAGCCTGTAGAGGCAGAGAGAGTGAACGCGAGCTCTGCGACGCCTCCCGCACCCACTTCGCTTCGCTCAGGCACCGTGTCGGTGTCGCACTGCGATCACGTGCATCACGATCACGGCGTGCAGTACGTAAAAACCTTCAAGGACTACTCGCTCAGCGAGTTGCGCGAGTTCATCGACTGGCAGCCCTTCTTCATCAGCTGGGAGTTGAAGGGCCGCTTCCCCGACCTGCTCAACAACCCAGCGTCGGGCGAGGCGGCGCGCAAGCTCTACGCCGATGCGCAGGCCATGCTCGACACCGCGATTGCCGAGAAGTGGATTCAGGCCAATGGCGTGATCGGTCTGTTCCCCGCCAACGCGGTGGGTGATGACATTGAGGTCTATACCGACGAGACGCGCACGACGGTGAAGGCGACGCTGCGCAATCTGCGCCAGCAGGCCGAGCACCGCGATGGCGTGCCCAACCGCTGCCTCGGTGACTACGTGGCACCAAAAGACACCGGCCTGTACGACTACGTCGGCGGCTTCGCGGTGACCACGGGCCTGGGATGTCACGAGAAAGTCGCCGAGTTCAAGAAGAACAACGACGACTACAACGCCATCCTGCTCGAATCACTGGCGGATCGTCTGGCCGAGGCCTTCGCCGAGCGCCTGCATCAACGGGTGCGCAAGGAGTTCTGGGGCCATGCCTCCGACGAGCGCCTGAGCAATGAAGACCTCATCAACGAAAAGTACGCCGGCATCCGCCCTGCACCCGGCTACCCGGCCTGCCCGGAGCACACCGAGAAGTTGACGCTGTGGGATTTGCTCGACGCTGAGAAGAACACCGGCATCACGCTCACTGAGAGCATGGCGATGTGGCCGGGTGCGAGCGTGAGTGGCTGGTACTTCGCACATCCCCAGTCACAGTATTTTGTGCTCGGCCGTGTCAACAAGGAGCAGGTCGTGGACTATGCGCAGCGCAAAGGCTGGACGCTGCAAGAGGCCGAGAAGTGGCTGGCCCCGAATCTGGGCTACGAGCCGGAGGATTGAACGGAATGATTGCCACAAAAAAACCCGCGCAGCGCGCGGGTTTTTTTGTCACGGAGTGGCGCTCAGTGCTTTGAGCGTGCCTCTTCAAACTTCCGCTTGGCCTCGTCGCTCGCATCGCGCAGCTCATCCTTCGTGCCGGCGAGCTTCGCCTTGGCTTCCTCGGCAAGCTCAGTCGCCTTGGCGCGGGCGTTGTCAAAGATCACACCGGCCTTTTCCCGAACATCCTCTGCCTTCTCGCGCAGCGTGTCGGCAGCGTCTTCAGCCTTGTCCTTCACTTTCTCGATGAGGCTCTTCACCTCGCCCGTGGCGTGCTGTACATCGCCTTCTGCTTTTTCGCGGTGTCCTGCAACGCTCAGGGAGTCGTCACCAAGCCACTTGCCGACGGTGGCCTTGGCGCCGCCAACCGCGGACTTCACCTGTCCCTGCACCTTGTCGGTCGTGCCGCTGCCCAGCAGGCTGTCAATCTTGTCTTTCGCGGTTTGCTTCTGCGTTTCCATGGGTCTCTCCTTGAGGGATGAAAAACGTCCGCTTCTAGCGAACGCAGGCATCGTGCAGCCATGCCATGAAGTGCCACTGAATGTGCGCCTCGGCATACTGCGGCCATGAACAGCACGAACTTGCGTCGATTCACCACGCCGCCACCGAAGCCCTTGCGCTGGCTGGCTGTGATCATTGTGTGTGTGGGCTTGGCGGCCGCCTGGTGGTTCGGACAATCGCGCCAGCCGCCGGCTGCGCATCCAGAAACCATAGCCTTTCGCGCCATCGAGTCCGAACGGGTGATGCTGGCGGAGCTGTTTCGGAGCTACGAGAGCGAAGAGGCCGTCGCCACGCCACTGGAGACGGCCGGCTTGACGGTACAGCGCAAGCTTCTAGAGCGCCCCTTGGATTCACGCCATCCACCGCGCCGTGCCATGACAATGACCGTGGCGGGATTCAAGCATCTCGACACCGAAGGCACGCTGGTGCTGGAGTTTTTCAACAACCGGCTGATGGAAGTGGATTTCCGCCCGGATGACGCGGCCCGCTACGCGCCGCGTCTGCGTCGCGCAGTGCCAGAGCTGCGCAACATCGGCACGGGACACGCCGAGCACGAAGCGCCGCCGCTCCGGGTCTGGTCGAGTGTGGATCTCGCCCGCAGCAAAGTGGGGCGCACCCTGGGCAGCGAAGGGGTGGTGCTATGGCAGGACCTACGCCTGATCGCGCAGCGCGACGACTGGGATGCGCGCTTCGGCCACATCCCCATCCCCGCGCCGCGCTAGCGGCTTACCGGCCGCTCAGGGTTTGACGAAGCGCAGCGTCATGCGGTCGCTCTCGCCGATGGCGAGATACTTCTCGCGGTCCTTGTCGCCCTCCGCAAGCCGCGGCGGCAGCGTCCACACGCCCTTGGCGTAGTCCTTGGTGTCTTTGGGGTTGGCGTTCACCTCGCTGGCACTCTCGAAGCGGAAACCTGCTTCGGCAGCCAGACGCTTCACTTCATCCTCAGTGACGTAGCCAGAAGTCTTCATCTTCTCGATGGGCGTACCGGGCGCGGCACGGTGCTCCACCACGCCCAGCACACCGCCGGGTTTGAGCGCGGCGAACAGGGCCTTGAAGGCCTCAGGAGCGAAGCCGCCCTCCATCCAGTTGTGCACGTTGCGGAAGGTCAGCACCCGGTCGGCACTGCCGGGCGGAGCAATGGCCCACTGCGCGGGCGGGCCCATGGTGGTAAGGCCCACATTTCCATAGCGCGCAGGGTTCGCGCGCAGCTTTTCAACAAAGCTGGTGGCGGACTTCGCCTGATACCCAGGTGATTTCTCGGTAATGGCAAAGCCGGCGGCAATGTACTGGCCCTTGTCCTTCAAATACGGGGCGAGGATTTCGGTATACCAACCGCCGCCCGGCCAGATTTCCACCACCGTCATGTGGGGCTGCACATTGAAGAAGGTCAGCGTTTCCTGGGGATGACGGGCCGTGTCGCGGGCGCGGAAGGCTGCCGTGCGCTCGGGAGAGGCAATCACATCAGCCAGCACGGTGGGCATGGGCGCCGCAGCCTGGGCTGCGGTGGCGCCCAGAGAGAGCACGAGAGCCGCGCACAGGGCGCGGTGGGGAAAGCGGCGGGTCAGCATAGTCAGGGCACTCCGTGCAATGGTGAATGGACGCAACGAGGCCTGTGACCTCGCGTTCAGCGAGGCGTTCCCACCGCCGTGACGCCTAGTGGTGGTGACCACCCTCGCCGTGAACGTGACCATGCAACACTTCTTCAACCGTCGCTTCGCGCACGCTGGTCACTTCCACATCAAAGTGCAGCGTCTGGCCAGCCAGCGCGTGGTTGCCGTCGAGCGTCACCGTTTCGCCCTCAACCGCCACCACGGTGACCAGCACCGGGCCCATGTTGCTCTCGGCCTGAAACTGCATGCCCACGGCGGGTTCCATGTCGGGCGGAAACATCGAGCGCGGTGCAGTCTGCAGCAGGGCTTCGATGCGCGGGCCGTAGCCTTCTTCGGGGCTGACGTCAGCCTTGAAGGCATCGCCCTTTACCTTGCCTTCCATCATTTTCTCCAGACCCGGCACGATGTTGCCGCCGCCGTGCAGATAGGTCAGTGGGTCGCCGCCGCGCGAGCTGTCGATCACCGTGCCGGCAGCGTCGGTGAGGGTGTAGTGGAACTGGGCAACGCAACGCGGGCCGATCTGCATGAGAAGTCTCTTGGCGCCGGAGCGCAGTGAACTAACGGGCGCGCAGTTTATTCGCAAAGCCGCTACCAGGGGATGACGCTGCCATCCCAGGCGCGAAAGCTGCCGCTGTCTTCAGGCTTCAGTCCATCCACCACGCCCAGCAGATAGCCTGCCGACTGCGTCGCCGTGAACAGCTTGCCCTCCGCGACATTGCCGCTGAAGGGTTTGGACAGCGCGGTATCCACCGTGCCCGGGTGCAGGGCCGCCACGATGAGCTGCGGCGCCCTGCGCGCAGCCTCAATGGCGAAGGTGCGGGTGAACTGGTTCTGTGCAGCCTTGGCCGCGCGGTAGCTGTACCAGCCACCCAGGCGGTTGTCCGTAATCGAGCCCACGCGGGCTGAGAGACTGGCAAATACCGCGCGCTGCTCGTGCGTGAGCAGCTTCAGGAAATGCTTGGCGGCCAGCGCCGGCCCCAGGGTGTTCACCGCCACGCTGGCCAGCTGTGCTTCGGGCGCGAAGTCTTCCAGCCGCCGCTCGGGCTTCATGCCTCGCGCGGCGTCGTGCAGCAGTCCGGCCACGTTCATTACCAGGTGCAGGCGGTCGGTCTCGCGCCGAACGGTATCGGCGGCGATGACGAAGCCCTCTTCGCGCGTTACATCGAGCGCCAGCACGCGCAGGCGCTGCGGATGTTCGCGCGCCAGCGTGGCCAGCGCCTCGGCCTCACCCGGCTTGCGGCAGGCGGCGTAAACGAGGTTGCAACTGGGGCGCTTCAGCAGCGCAGACACCAAGGCCAGGCCCAGTCCCTGGCTGGCGCCGGTCACCAGGGCATTGATCGGATGCAGATCGGAAGAGCGTCGTGTAGGG
>CAMTXV010000093.1:0-3645 GCA_947085665.1 uncultured Sinobacteraceae bacterium
CGAAGCCGCACACCGGCAGCTGCGGCCACAGCTGCCACCCGATTACTCCACCAAGATGCAGCGCGTGTTCGGCCAGGGCGGGCGCATGGTGCTGGCTGTGCAGGGCGATGCGGTGCTGGGTCTGGCCGTGTGCCGGGTCTTTGAAAACACCCACAGCGGCATGCAGGTTTATGTGGACGATCTGGTCACCGACGAAAGCCGCCGCTCCGAGGGCGTGGGCCGCGCGCTGCTCGACTGGCTCAGCGCTCGGGCGCAGATGCTCAAGGCCGCCAACCTCGCACTCGATTCCGGCACCCATCGCGTCAACGCGCACCGGTTCTACCTGCGTGAGCGTTTCGACATCACCTCTTTTCACTTCAACAAGAAACTGGATTAAAGACATGAGCCGCACATTTGATATCGCTGTTGTGGGTGCCACCGGAGCCGTGGGTCAGGCCATGCTGGAGATCCTCGCCGAAAGCAAGGTGCCGTTCGGCAAGGTGTATCCGCTCGCCAGCGAGCGCAGCGTGGGCAGCACGGTGGAGTTCAACGGCAAGCATCTGGCGGTGGAGAACCTCGCCGACTTCGATTTCAGCAAGGTGCAGATCGGGCTCTTCTCTCCCGGCGCCTCGGTGAGCGCCATCTACGCGCCCAAGGCCGCCGCTGCCGGTTGCGTGGTGATCGACAACACCAGCCAGTTCCGCTACGAGGCCGACATCCCGTTGGTGGTGCCAGAGGTCAACCCCGATGCCATCGCGTGCTACAAAACGCGGGGAATCATTGCGAACCCCAATTGCTCGACCATCCAGATGCTGGTCGCGCTCAAGCCCATCTACGACGCGGTGGGCATCGAGCGCATCAATGTCTGCACCTACCAGAGCGTGTCCGGCACCGGCAAGGAGGCCATCGAAGAGCTCGCCGCCCAGACTGCCGCCCTTCTCAACGCCCAGCACTACGAGCGCAAGGTCTACCCCAAGCAGATCGCCTTCAACTGCCTGCCGCAGATCGACGTCTTCCAAGACAACGGCTACACCAAGGAAGAAATGAAGATGGTGTGGGAGACCCGCAAGATCTTCGGCGACGAGAACATCCTCGTAAACCCGACAGCCGTGCGCGTGCCCGTGTTCTACGGACACAGCGAAGCCCTGCACATCGAAACCAAAAAGAAGATCACCGCCACTGAGGCCCGCGCCCTGCTGCAGAACGCGCCGGGCGTTGAAGTGGTGGACGAGCGCGTGGATGGCGGCTGGCCTACGGCGGTGACCGAGGCCTCAGGTAACAACCCCACCTATGTGGGTCGCATCCGTGAAGACCTCTCGCATCCGCGCGGGCTCAATCTGTGGGTGGTGGCCGACAACGTGCGCAAGGGCGCGGCGCTGAACGCAGTGCAGATTGCCGAGGTGCTGGTGGCCAAATATCTGTGAGTGATAAGGCTGCTGAACGGCGCGTTGCTGGTGCCATAAACATAGGTTATAAAGCCACTTAGCGCCGGGACTTCAAGCATTACACTCACTACGTCCGGCGCCTCAAAAACATGGGTTTTGAGGACTCGGGAGCGGCTATGCGACGCACATTTGCGCGGTTGACGATTACGGCTGCGGCCACGGCAGGCCTTGCAGCCACAGCGGCAGTGCAGGCCCTGGGCCTGGGTGAGATCGACGTCAACTCCAATCTCAACCAGCGCTTCACGGCCAGCATCCCGCTCACCGAAATCAGCGCTGAAGAGCTGGAGACAGTCACCGTTACGCTGGCGCCCAACGAGGCGTTCGAGCGTGCTGGCATCGAGCGTTCGGAATATCTCTCCACACTCGACTTCGAGATCAAGAACGACCGCGGTCGTCCGCGTGTAGTCGTCACCAGCAGCCAGATCGCCCGCGAACCGGTGCTGGATCTGCTCGTTCAAGCGCGTTGGAGCGGTGGCAAGATCCTTCGCGACTACACCGTTCTGCTGGACCCGGTTGAAACCGCAGCACCGACCCGCGCGGCGGCCCCTGTGCCGACTCCAGTACCTGCTCCGGCGCCTGCCCGCGCTGTGCCCGCGCCGAGTCCCTCAACAGTGGCAGCGCCGGTGGTGGCCATGCCCGCCAAGCCCAGCACCCCAGTGGGCAGTGAGTTCTACGAGGTACCTGCCGAAGCCAAGCCGGCCCGCAAGCCTGCCCCAGCTACGGCAGCGCCGCTCTCCAGCGATGCCGCCTTCGACAGCGCCACCGGCAGCTATGGCCCGGTGGCGCCGAAGGAAACGCTGTGGAGCATCGCCACCAAGGTGCGTCCAGGTGCGGCGGTGAGCATGGATCAGGTGCTGCTGGCATTGGCGGAAGCCAATCCGGTCGCCATCCAGCGCGGCACGACGGTCAGCAAGGGAGCCGTGCTGCGAGTGCCCTCCGCTGAACGCATTCAATCGGTGACGCCTGCCCAGGCCAAGACCCGGCTCGCCGCTCTCAGAGGCGAAGCCGCGCCCGTAGTCAAAGTGCCGGCAGCGCCCAAGGCGCCTGCCACAGTCCCTGTGCCGCCGGCTGCGGCGCCCGCTACGGTGTCGGCGCCCAGCGCGCCGGTGGTTGCCACTGCCGCGCCGACGTCTGCCGAGAAAGCGACGACCCGTCCTGAATTGCCCAAGCCGCAGCTCGCGTTGCCGCCGCCTAGTGCGCCAGCGCCAGCACCAGCACCAGCATCAGCAGCCATCGTTGCCGCACCGGCGCCAGCACCGGCTGCCGCGCCTGAAGCCGCCGCCACAGCAGCGGCCGTCTCGCCTGCGGGCGAGGCCACTTCGGCTGCCAGCGCCGCGGCGCCTGCCGTTGCTGATGCTGCCGCAACACCGGTAGCCGCCGCAGCGCCGTCGGAGCCGGCTGCCGCCTTGCCGACCCCGGCGGTCGCAGCACCCGTCAAATCTCCCCTGGCCCAGCCGCTGCCAGAAGAGGACGCGCCTGGTTTGTTCGCAGGTCTGGGTTTGCCGCTTTCAGTGGCGGGCCTCGTGTTGCTGCTTGGTGGGGCGGGCTTTGCGCGGGCGCGCCGGCGCAAGGCGGCGGTCAAGCCCGAGTTCGCTCCTTTCAAGGCGGGTGATACGTCCACCGTGATGGCACCCGCGGGGAGCGCTGGCGCAGTTTCCAAGCTGGGCGACACCACCCGCATCAGCGACACCCTGAGCCTGCCGGCGCGTGATCTGGGGGCGGCTGCGGCCATGGAGTCGACCCTCCAGATGACCGTGCCGCCCACGGCCAGCTTCTCCACGCAGCCCGTGGCGGCCCATGACTCCACACTGATCCTCGACCCCGAGGCGGTGGCCACGCTCAACAGTTCGGTCAAGCAGTCGGCCGTGACCAGTGGGGCTGAGTCGTTCGACAAGACCACGCAGGTGCAGGTGGACACCCTGCACATCAACCTCGGCGACAACGACCCGCTTTCCGAGGCTGATTTTCACCTGGCCTATGGTCTCTACGACGAGGCGATTCTGTTGCTGAATGCGGCCACCGCGCAGCAACCTGACCGTACTGATCTCAAGGTGAAGCTGGCGGAAACCTACTTCGCGGCAGGCCGTCCGCTCGAGTTCCAGGAGCTTGCTGAAGAACTGAAGGGTAAATTGAGCGCGGCGGAGTGGAGCAAGCTCGCCATCATGGGCGCGCAGATTGCCCCTGACGTAGCGCTGTTCCAGGCCGCCGACGGCGAGGGCGC
>CAMTXV010000094.1:0-3292 GCA_947085665.1 uncultured Sinobacteraceae bacterium
CTGGGTCAACCCCATACGCAACCGCATCGACATGCTCGCCACCGGCATCAAGTCGCCGGTGGGCATCAAGATCGCCGGGCCAGACCTCAAGGTGATCGAGCAGTTGGGGGCCGAAGTGGAGCGCGTGGTGAAGGACATCCCCGGCACCTCATCCGCGTTCTCCGAGCGCGTCTCCGGTGGGCGCTACATCGAGATTCACCCAGACCGCATTGCAGCCGCGCGACTGGGCCTCTCGATTGCCGACGTGCAGCGCATCGTGGCACTCGCCATCGGCGGCGAGAACATCGGGCAGACGGTGGAGGGCCTGCAACGCTTCCCCATCAACCTGCGTTACCCGCGCGAGCTGCGAGATTCACTCACCGATCTGCGCGAGCTGCCCATCGTCACCATGAAGGGTGCGACCGTGACTCTGGGCCAGATCGCTGAGGTCGTTGTCACCGACGGTCCGCCGATGATCAAGAGCGAGAACTCGCGTCCGAACGGCTGGGTGTATGTGGACATTCGCGGGCGTGACCTGGGCGGCTATGTGGCGGATGCGAAGAAAGTCGTCGCCGAGCAGGTGCAGCTCCCAGCGGGCTATTCCATAGCCTGGTCGGGGCAGTTTGAGTATCTGGAACGCGCCTCGAAGCGCCTGCAACTGGTGGTGCCGTTCACGCTCGCCATCATCCTGCTGCTGCTCTATCTCACCTTCCGCAACTTCGGCGAGGCGCTGCTCATCATGGCCACACTTCCGTTTGCGCTGGTGGGCGGGCTGTGGCTCATCTTCGGGCTGGGCCACAACCTCTCCATCGCCAGCGGCGTCGGGTTCATCGCACTCGCCGGTGTGGCGGCGGAGTTTGGCGTCATCATGCTGATCTACCTGCAACAGGCCGTGACTGAGCGACAGGCTCGCGGCACGATGAACACGGTGGCTGATCTCGAAGACGCCATCGTGGACGGTGCCGTGCTGCGGGTGAGGCCCAAGGCGATGACGGTCGCCGTCATCATCGCGGGTCTGCTGCCGCTGTTCTGGGGCGCTGGCACCGGTAGCGAGGTGATGCAGCGCATTGCCGCACCCATGATCGGCGGCATGATCACCGCGCCGCTGCTGTCGATGTTCGTGATTCCGGCGGCGTATCTTTTGATGCGCCGCAGGGGTTTGAAGGAGAAGCAGGCATGAGTGGATACACCGTGAGTCAGCTTGCCAGTGCCACTGGCATCGGCGCCGATGCGGTGCGCCACTACGAAGACATCGGCCTGCTTCCCAAGGCGCAGCGCAGTGGTAACGGCTACCGATACTTTGCTGAGGATGCGATCCCGCGCATCGCCTTCATCCAACGCGCCAAGCATCTAGGCTTCTCGCTGCCGGAAATCGCCGAGCTGTTGCGACTGAGTGACCAGCGCTACAGCGATTCGGAATCCGACATGGTGTTGCTGCGCACCGCCGCGCTCAGCAAGGCGAAAGAGATCGAAGGCCGCATCCGCGAGCTTCAGCAGATCGCGCATGGCTTGCAGCAGCTCATTCAGACCTGCCCAGGAGCTGGCCAGCTGCGCGACTGCCCGATTCTGGGCGCGCTGTCTGCGCCGTCGCGGTCGGCAATTTCGCCTTGTAGCAAGCCGAAGCCCGCCCTAGACTCCTGATATGTCGATCTTCCGTGCCCTTGCCTTGTGGCTGCTCATTCTGGCGATCCCCGTCCAGAGCTGGGCGGCGATTGCGATGACGCACTGCAAGGATGCGCCGACGCAGGGTGCCGCGACAGCAGCCAGCGCACCGCACGATCACGCGGCGATGATGCGGCAGATGGCGGCGGTGGCTTCATCGGAGCAAGCTGATGCACACGCGCACCATGCGATGGCAGACGAAGCCAGCAGCGCGGATCAACAAGCGAGTGCAGCAACCGAGTCCGATAGGACTGCCAAGGCCCTCGGCTGCGACTGCGGCTGCGATTGCAGTGGCAACTGTGCGATGACCTGCGCGGCCTCGGTGCTTTCCTTGCTCGGCAGCAGCAGCCACACCGCGTTCACCGCCGTGACGCTGCACCCCGTGCTGGCGCGCAGCCAGGCCCAGCCCGCGCACCGCTTCACCCCGCTCCGACCTCCATCCGCTGCCGCGATCTGATCGCCGCAGCGTCGAACCCTCCCCTTCAACGCCGCGTGCCGCTGGCTGAGCTTTCAGCCTGCAACGCGCGTGCGCCTGCCGGATATCTCCTTCGCCTGTGGCGATCCGTTGCTGACGGATTTTTTGCCACCCGATGGAGTTAACCGTGGTCACACACCCCTCTCGTTTTCGATTGCATCCCGTAGCGGCTCTGGCCGCTGCCTTCGCGTTCAGCCTCGCGGGCTGCGCCAGCATCCCCGCTGACCGGGGCCTTTCCGATGTCGCGCGCAGCACGGCGGATCGTGGCCTGACGCTGCCCAGCGGCGACACGCAGCCGCTCTCCGCCCGCCTGCTGGCGGCACCGCTGACGCCGGACAGCGCCATCACGCTCGCCCTCGTCCACAACCCCGCCGTGCGGCAGACCACGGCGCAGCTCGGCTTCGCGGCTGCCGATGTCTACGAGGCAGCGCGCATCGCCAACCCGGTGTTCAGCTTGAGTCGGCTCACCTCCAACGACCCGGCGGCGGTGTCGGCGCAGATCGGCATCGGCATTGCGCTCAGCTTTACGGACCTCATCCTGCTGACTGCGCGTAGTCGTTATGCCAAGGCGCAGTTCGAGGCGGCCAAGCTCGAAGTGGGCGGCATCGCGCTCAGGCTGGCAGCAGACGTGCAGACAGCCTGGTATGTGCTGGCCGGGGCTGAGCAGGATGCGACGCTGCGCCTGCGGGTGGCCCAGGCCGCGCAAGCCTCTGCCGATCTCGCCCAGCGCTTCTTCGACGCCGGCAACATCAGCAAGCGCGAGCTGGCGCTGGAACATGCCGCTGCCGCGCAGGCGCAGCTTTCGGCACTCTCGGCGCAGGCCACCGCACAGCAGGCGCGCAGCGATTTGAACCGGCTGATGGGTCTGCATCCGTCTCAGGATCAGTGGCAACTGGCCGGTGGTTTGCCAGCGCCCTTCGCCAGCGAAGATGCGCTAGAGCCGCTGCTCAAGCTGGCAGCGGAGAGCCGTCTCGATGTCGCAGCCGCAAGGCAGAGCGCCGATGCCATTGCCCGCATCTACGGTCTGGAGCGGCGCACCCGGCTGCTCGGCCCCGTCGAGTTGAGCTACTCGCGCGAGCGTGAAACCGATGGCAGCCGCTTGATCGGCCCTGGTGTTTCGGTTGCCATCCCGCTGTTCGACTGGGGCAGCAGATCGGAAGAGCGTCGTGTAGGGAA
>CAMTXV010000095.1:0-9810 GCA_947085665.1 uncultured Sinobacteraceae bacterium
GCCCAAGACCCTGATGACGATTGGTGTGGCTGCGAAGGCGGCAGGCGTTGCGATTGATACGGTGCGCTACTACGAGCGTGAAGGGCTGCTGGCCAGCGCCTCACGTACCGCCAGTGGCTATCGTGTTTTCGCAGCTCGTGATGTCGAGCGCCTGCGCTTTATCCGTAAGGCGAAGGCGCTCGGCTTCACGCTGGCGGACATCACCGACCTGCTGCGATTGCAGGATGGTGGTGGGCCGCGTACCGAAGTGCGTCAGAGGGCCAGAAGCAGGATCGAAGACCTCAACCGCAAGATCGCGGCACTGACAGCCATCCGCGACGCCCTCGTCGCGCTGGAGGCCCAGTGCCACGGACGCGGCAGCGTCGCCGGCTGCCCCATCATCGAGGGCGTACAGGCGGTTTCCTTGGCTGATCCATTGGAGTCCTGACATGAGCACCGCATCCCAACCACACACCGGCAAAGCAGACTGCTGCGCCGTCGCAAGCGCAAACCAGGCGGCATCCGCCCCGAAGACTTGTCACAACGAGGCCAAAAAACCTCCACCACCAGCGATGCCAGCAGCGAGCACTAGCAATGCGAAGCGTGCTGTTCTGTACCGGATGGTCATGGACCAGCATGTCTGCCCGTTCGGCCTCAAGGCGCTTGATCTGCTGAAGCGAAAGGGCTTTGAAGTGGATGATCGATGGCTCACCTCACGAGAGGCCACCGACAGCTTCAAGCGCGAACACAGCGTTCAAACCACACCCCAAGCGTTCATCGCTGACCAGCGAATCGGTGGTTACACCGATCTGAGACGACATTTCGGACTACGGGTCCGTGACCCCAACGCCACCAGCTACACGCCAGTGGTGGCGGTTTTCGCCGTGGCAGGTCTCATGGCCTTGGCTGCAGCTTGGGTTTTGACCGGCGCTTTGGCGTCATTGCAGACGCTTGAATGGTTTATCGCTTTCAGCATGTGCATTCTCGCGCTGCTGAAGCTCCAGGACATCGAGAGTTTTTCGAGCATGTTCCTGAACTACGATCTCCTCGCTCAGCGATGGGTTCGCTATGCCTACCTCTACCCGTTCGCTGAACTGACGGCAGGGGTGCTGATGGTGGCTGGAGCGGCGATGTGGCTGTCGATACCCCTCGCTTTGGTGATCGGAACGGTGGGTGGGGTGTCGGTGTTCAAGGCGGTCTATCTCGACAAGCGCGAACTGAAGTGTGCGTGTGTCGGTGGTGGCACGAAAGTGCCTCTGGGATTTGTCTCGCTCACGGAGAATCTGATGATGGTATCGATGGCGGTGTGGATGCTCGCGCGTCCGCATTGAGCCGCCGCAGCTGATGACGAACCGCTCCAAATCTTGGCAAGGCCGCGCACGGATGGGGCTAGGCTGGGGCGAGTTCGTAGGAGTAACCGGCGACAACGCACCGCACAGCCACCATGCCGTGCAGGTCTTGCTGTCCGATACACCGCAGCCCTTGTGGACTGCCGCTGCGCACTGGCAGGACGTATGCGGTGCGCTGATCGGCCCCGAGTTGGCTCACCAGCTTGGCTCCAACGGTCAGCCGGTGCGCCTGCTTTACGTCGAGCCGCACTCCCATGCAGGGCGCCGCCTGTTGGCCTCCGTCGCCAACGGCTTGCGCGTGTTAAAACCGCAGGAGTGCTGGTTCGCCTTGAAGGCAGTCGCGGAAAGCGAGTCGCCCGACCTGGCACTGGCGGATGCACTCACAGCCGTCACCGCAGACGGCACCCGTGTGGCAGGCGATGTGGACATCGAAGCCTGGATCAGCGCCTTGCCAGCTGCGCTGCCGGAGCGAATCACGGCTGCCGCCTGCGCGAGGCAACTGAACCTCTCCAGCAGTCGCTTCCAGCATCGCTTTCGCGCCCACACCGGCCTGCCGCTGCGCCCCTATCTGCGCTGGCGGCGATTGTTGGTTGCGCTGCGAGAGGCCATGCAAGGCCGCACGCTGACCGAAGCCGCGCACGCCGCAGGCTTCGCGGATGCGGCGCACTTCACTCGTACCTTCCGGCGTCACTTTGGTCTGGCCCCCAGCGCGATTCTGCGGAGCCCGCCCTGAATCCCTTGCTGGACGGCGCGCCGATACCAATCGGGCGCGCCGCACTGCGCGGGTGAAAGCTCAGAACTGATAATCCACGCCGAGCTGCACCTGACGCGGCGAGGCCGTCTGGATGCCTTGTGTGCGATCCACGATGTAGTCCTCGTCGGTGAGGTTTTTGGCCGCAGCAAACACGCCCCAGTTGGCGGCGGGCAGACGCCAGTTGAGCGCGGCGTTCCAGATCAGGTAGCTATCGAGCTTGCCGAACTGGCCTGAGCCCCGCGAAGCGGTCGGGATGACGGTGTCCTCTGCCGATTGGGCATTGAAGAAATCCGCGAACTGCTCGTCCACAAACACCGCCTCGACGCGCATCTCAAGCCCTGGCGTGAAGGCATAGCCGAGGGTGCCGGTGAACAGGTTCTCTGGCGCATAGGGCAGCCGCCGACGGGCATCGGTGCCGGGCACGGCCTGGCCGTTGTCCACACGGGCAAAGCGGCCATCGTTCCGCGCCGTCGGCAAGGCGGTGTAGGCGATCTCGATGAAAGGCTTGTAGGGGATGGAGAATACGGTGCCAAGGTCTGCGCGGCCACTCAGCTCGAAGCCCTGGAACACAGCCTTGCCCTGCGACAGCGGCACACCGCCGCCGGCGATGGAACCCACCGACACCAGGTTGTCGAAGTCGTTGCGGAATGCCGTCAGCTCCACGCGCAAGCCGGGGGCAGGCCGGGCGCGAACGCCCAGCTCGGCGTTGAGGCTTTTTTCAGGATCGACATCGACCGCCGTGACGTTGGCGGTGGCGCTGCCATTGCTGAGGATGTCTTCGGTGCGCGGCGGCGCGAAGCCTTCATGCACGCTGGCGAAGACGGTGGTGCGTTCCGTCACCTCGAAGGTGGCACCCAGGCTGGGGATCACTTCCGAGAGACTTTCCTTGCCCTCGCGCCCGACCAGGCGGTTGCGGCGCAGGTAGTCCACCGACTCGAAGCGCAGGCCGGGCGTGACGGCAAAGCGGCCAAAGCCGAAGCGGTTCTGGGCAAACGCGGCGTAGGCGTCGGTCTCGCGCTTGTTGCTCTCGGCCTGCGCGCCGCCACGGCCGGTCGCGGTGGTGGCGTTCTCCTGCACGCGGCTCTGGGTTTCACGGTGCGCGCGCAAGGCGACGGTCAGTTCGTTGTCCAGACCCAGCCACTGGTGTGCCATGCGCAGGCGCGGCTCGACACCATAGGTGTAGTAGTCGCGCAGCCTGCCCTGTGTCGAGTTGCAGTCATCGGGGTTGACGGCAAAACCCTCGAAGCGCGCACGCTGGAAATTGACCATCTGCCCGTTCACCGAATACATCGTGGCGTTGCACTGACCGTCCGTGGTGGTGCTGGCCTGCCGCCACCAGTCGCGGGTGAAGTAGGAGGCATAGACGTTGGTGGTCAGGCGCCGCCCCTCGCCAAAGCGGAAATCATGCGTCAGCGAGCCCCCGTAGCGGCGGGCATCGAAGGTGTCGTTGTCGAAGGGGTTGTATTCGCGGCCAAAGTTGCGGTACTCGGCATCGGTGAGGCCGGAGTACGTGACGTTGGAATCTTCGCGGTACTGGTTGGCCCGCACCACCAGGGTCTGGTTGGCGGTCAGCTCGAAGAGCGCCTTGATATTGAAGTCTTCGATGGTGGAGTCGATGTTGTCGCGTGCGCCGTCGCCGCTCTTGCGTGAAAAATCAACCAGCAGTCCCCGACCACCGATCCGGCCCTGCACACTCGAAAAGTCGCGGTTGCCACCAGCGACGCTGAGCGCGCCCTGAAACGCTTCCGTCGGCATTGGCGTGACGTAGTTGATGACCGCACCGATGGTCTGCGGCCCGTACTGGTTCATCGCCGAACCCTTGAGCACCTCAATGCGCTCGAAGCGCGTGACCGGCGGGTGGTAATAGCTGGCGTTGTCGCCATAGGGCGCGTAGGCGAGCGGAATGCCGTCTTCCAGCAGCGTCACCTTGGTGGAGCGCGTGGGGTTGAGCCCGCGCACACCGATGTTGGGGCGCAGGCCCAGCCCTTCTTCGTCGCGCACGCTCAGGCCAGGGGCCTTGCGCAAGGCTTCGTTGGTCGTCGTGACGCGGCTGGCCTTGAGGGTTTCATCGCTGATGACCGCCGTCGAGGCGGGGATGGCATCGGCCTGTTTCGGCGTGCCAACGACCGTCACCGCATCGAGAATCACTGCCGGCTTGTGGGTCTCGGCGGCGACCTCCACCGGAGCTGGCTCCTGAGCCAGGCCGATGCCAGGCAGCGAAAGGGTCAGCAGAAGCAACGCGGGTTTCGGGAGCTGATTCATGGTCGTTTGTCGTGAGATCAATGGGGGCACTTTGCCGCGTCCTTGAACGGCATTTGCGAATGATAACATTTCTTATTTGTATGGTGACCGGATGGCGCTCTGCCCTTCTGCTTTTCAGATTGAGATGGCCGCACGGGGCCGCTGGTGCGCCTAAAGTAAAGCCAGGATTTCACTGGGCGCATCGCGCCGCCTACAGCCAGTTCATTCAAGCCAGCGGCTGGCTAGTCTGCGCATCCTCTCCACACTTTCGGAGAAGCCCGATGCGCACACTGCTCAAATCCCTCATCCGCAACATGTCCTATCCCCTGATCGCAGGCGGCGCGGCGCTGCTGTTGCTGTATCTCGCCACCGTCGGTGCAGCCTACTGGCCGCTGTTCCCGCTGGTGGTTGCCGTGGGGATCACCTTGGTGGCCCTGCTGGAGCGGGTCGCTCCCTACGAAGCGGAGTGGAACCGCGACCACGACGGCGACACCGTGGCGGATGCCCTGCATCTGTTCGTGAGCTACCTACTGATCCAGGGGAGCGTGGCGTTCGCCTTCGGCCTGCGAACCTGGCTGCCGGAGAACTGGGTGATTTGGCCGCAAAGCGCGCCGACGTGGGCGCAAGTGCTGCTCGCGGGCCTCATCCTCGATCTGGGCCTCTACACCATGCACCGGGCCAGCCATGCCAGCGGGTTTTTATGGAAGCTGCACGCCATCCACCACAGCCCGGAGCGCCTCTACTGGCTCAACGGTGGCCGTCGCCATCCACTGTCGGCATTGGTGCTGGCCGGGCCGGGACTGACGGTGCTGTTCCTGCTGGGCGCAACGCCCATCGCGGTCGGTGCATGGCTGAGCTTCATGAGCGTGCATCTCGCCTTCCAGCACGCCAACCTCGACTACCGGCTGGGGCCGTTCCGGCATCTGCTCGGTGTAGCGGAGATGCACCGCTTTCACCACAAGCGCGAGTTCGAGGACGCACAGGTCAATTTCGGCGAGGTATTCCTGATCTGGGATCGCTTGTTCGGCACCTTCCACGATGCAGTGCGTAGCCCTGGACGGGGTGAGGTGGGCTTGCACGAACACACCATCCCGGCGCGTTACTGGGGCCAGATGCGCTGGCCGTTCCGCGCATAGGGCAGGCAGCAGTGAACCTCTCATTGACTCGCCACATTGATTCTATAAACTTGGAAACATGGAATCAAAGTCCGCTGTTCGCTCTCTCGGTGCCTTGGCACAGGAATCCCGGCTGGCGATCTTTCGCTTGCTGGTGACGACCGGCCCTGAGGGTCTTTGCGTGGGGCAGATTGGGAGCGAGCTGAAGCTCGCCCCGGCGACGCTGTCCTTCCATCTCAAGGAACTGAGCAACGCTGGCTTGGTGCAATCCCGCCAAGAAGGACGCTTCATCCACTACGCGCCCGACTTCGAGGCGATGAACGCGCTGATCGGCTACCTCAGCGACAACTGCTGTGGTGGAAAGCCCTGTGCGGTGTCGTGCGCACCCGACGTGACTACCGCACCGAAGCGCAAACCCGCCAGATCCCTCAGCAAGCACTGACCCGCTATGAGCCACCGCCCTTACAACGTCCTGTTTCTCTGCACCGGCAACTCCGCCCGCTCGATCCTGGGCGAAGCCGCCATCAACAATCTCTCGATCAGCCAGGGCAAGTTCAAGGGCTTCAGTGCAGGCAGTCATCCCAAAGGGGCCGTCAATCCCGTCGCTCTGGAGCTGCTCCAGCGCAACAACTTCTCGGTCGAAGGGTTGCGCAGCAAGAGCTGGGACGAGTTCGCCGCGCCCGGCGCACCCGACCTCGATTTCGTCTTCACCGTCTGTGACGATGCCGCAGGCGAGGAATGCCCCTACTGGCCGGGTCAGCCAATGACCGCACATTGGGGAATGCCAGACCCCGCTGCGGTGCAGGGCAGCGACGAGGATAAATACAAGGCGTTCTCGCAGACTTTCATGGTGCTGCGCCGTCGCATCGAAATCTTTGCCAGCCTGCCGTTCGACAAGCTGGATCGCCTGTCGCTGGAGAAGCGCGTCAAGGACATCGCCCGCGAATGAACCTTGCACGCCGAGCCGTCGCGGAAGGCGTCGGCACCGCCATGCTGCTGGCCGTCGTGGTGGGTTCCGGGATCATGGGCGAGCGTCTGGCGGGCGGAAACACCGCCATTGCCCTGCTCGCCAATGCGCTGGCCACGGGCGGCGGTCTGATCGCACTGATCCTGACGTTCGGCCCGATCTCCGGCGCGCAGTTCAACCCCATCGTCACGCTGGCGCTCGCGGCCTCGAAGCATTTCCCTTGGCGGGAAGTGCCGACCTATGTGGTGGCGCAGGTCGTTGGCGCAGTGCTCGGCGTCTGGGCGGCGCATCTGATGTTCGGGGGGCCGGTGTTCCAGCTCTCGGAAAAAGCGCGGCCTGGCTTGGCACTCGCGTGGAGTGAGGTCATCGCCAGCTTCGGGCTGCTGATGGTCATCCTCAGCGGGGTTCGCCATCGGGCGGAGGCCATTCCCTATGCCGTCGCCGCCTACATCGTCGGGGCTTACTGGTTCACCGCATCCACTTCGTTCGCCAACCCTGCGGTGACGATGGCGCGCTCGCTCTCGAACACCTTCGCGGGCATCCACCTTGCCGATGTCCCGTTGTTCATCGCGGCGCAGCTGGTCGGTGCCACAGCGGCGATCATGCTGTTCGGTTGGATGACCGCCACACCGCGCAGGAATCTGTAGCAGCGTCCACCATCTCCAATCTGGACTACCCAGCGATGAGCGTCACGATCTATCACAACCCCGCCTGCGGCACGTCCCGCAACACCCTGGCGATGATCCGCAACGCCGGTATCGAGCCGACGGTCAGCGAATATCTGAAGACCCCACCCAGCCGCGCCACACTGGTCGAGCTGATCGCCGCGATGGGGATCACCGTGCGTGAATTGCTGCGCCAGAGCGGAACGCCTTACGACGACTTGAGTCTCGGCGACACCAAATGGACGGACGAGCAGTTGCTCGGCTTCATGCTGGAACATCCCATCCTCATCAATCGCCCGATGGTCGTGACGCCACTGGGCACACGCCTGTGCAGACCCTCCGAGCTGGTTCTTGAGCTGCTGTCAGCAGGGCAGAAAGGCGCATTTGTGAAAGAGGATGGTCAGGTTGTGATCGACGCCGAGGGTCGCCATGTCCTTTGAGCCTGCTGAACTGCCGAACATCATCTACGAGCCGTTCCAGATTCCGACGCAGGAGGCGCTGGCTACCAAGATCGTTTCCACGCACCCGCCGAGATTTCTGCTGCTCTACGGCTCGCTGCGCGAGCGTTCATACAGCCGACTCTTGACCTTCGAGGCCGCGCGCTTGCTACAGGCGATGGGCGCGGAGACCCGCATCTTCGATCCCGCTGAATTACCACAGCCGGACAGCGTGCCGGACTCGCACCCCAAGGTGCAGGAGCTGCGCACGCTCGTAGCTTGGGCCGAAGGCATGGTCTGGACTTCGCCGGAGCGACACGGCGCGATGACCGGCATCATGAAGTCGCAGATCGACTGGATTCCGCTCAGCGTCGGTAGCGTGCGCCCCACGCAGGGCAAGACACTGGCGGTGATGGAAGTCAGCGGCGGTTCCCAGTCGTTCAACGCGGTGAACCAGATGCGCATCCTGGGCCGCTGGATGCGGATGCTGACGATCCCCAATCAGTCGTCGGTCGCCAAGGCGTTCCAGGAGTTCGATGAGGCTGGACGCATGAAGCCCTCGGCCTATTACGACCGCTTGGTGGACGTGATGGAGGAGCTGATGAAGTTCACGCTGCTGGTGCGGGATCGCTCCGACTATCTCACCAGCCGCTACAGCGAGCGGCGTGAAGCCAACGAAGCGCGCCTGAAGGCTGATGCCTTGGCCGCTGAGGCGATGTCACAGCAGAAGATCGCCAAGTGCGGCTGCACAAACTGTTGATGCGACCAGATCCCAGAGTCGGGGTATCCCAGGCTCTGGGCTGCCGCTTCACTAGGGGCGGTAGAGCTTCTCGAAGTAACCACTCACCTTCACTGTGATGGTCACGGGCTCAGTGCCCTTGTTCTTCCAATACCAGCCCTGCGAGCCGTCAAAGGGCGAGGTGAAGCTGCCGTGGCCTTCGGACTTGGCGCGATCCTTCCAGTAGCTCGTGAAGTTGTCGCCGTCGTTGGGCTTCTCGCCGTGCATGTCGAAGTTCACGGGGCCGGTGCTGACCCAGCTGAAGACGAAGCTCTCACCCGCCTTCATCTGCGCCTTGACCTCAGCACCCTCGTTGGGCTGCAAGGTCAGGCTCATCTCGCCGTTCTGGAACGGCATGGCTTGCTGGATTACAGACTGCGCTGGTTCGTCCGCAGGTGCAGCAGGCGTCGTCTCAGCAGGTACGTCCGAGGCGGGGCTGTGCAAGGCCGTCAGGCCCAGGGCCTTGCCGATGCCGATAGGGTCAATGCCGTATTCGGCGGGCAGCACGGCACTTACCAGCAAGGTAGCTGCCGCGACCAACGCGACGGCGGTGGCCTTGAGCAACTGTGGCGTGCTGGCGTGGATGATCATGGGGTTATCAGTCATGGCAAGGTCTCAGGATTGGAAGTAGCCCGCGAGCTGATAGCCCGTGAGCAGGAAGCCAGCGGTCATCAGGATCACGTTCGCGGCAAAAGCCTGGCGGGTGAAGGCGGCCGTGCGCCGCCAGAAGGCCATGACGATGAGGATGCCCGCGAGTGCCAGTAGCTGACCGATCTCGACGCCGACGTTGAAGGCCAGCATGTTGGGCACCAGCCCGTCTTTCGACAGGGTGAAATCCTGCAACTTGGTCGCCAGGCCGAAGCCGTGGAACAAGCCGAAAATCAGCACTGCCGCCTTGGTGTTGGGCTGCACGCCGAGCACGGTCTTGAAGGCACCCAGATTGTCGAGCGCCTTGTAGACCACCGAGAGGCCGATGATCGCGTCCACCAGGTAGGGATTGACGTGCGTGCCACTGAGCACGCCGAACAGTAGCGTGCTGCTGTGGCCCACTGCGAACAGGGTGACGTAGAGGCCGACATCCTTCATCCGATATAGGAAGAAGATCACCCCGAACAGGAACAGCAGATGGTCATAGCCCGTGACCATGTGCTTGGCCCCCAGATACAGATAGGGCAAGAGCTGCACGCCCTGTGCGGTTTCGATGAAGGCGCCATCGTCTTCCGCCACGCCATGCGCAGCCGCCATGCCGCTGCACAGCAGCGCCGCGGCAACCACCAGGCCCGGCAGCAGCCGCGCGAGTGCGCGGCGCTGTGTCAGCGGTTCGTTCATGGCGTTTTCTTCGGTTCTGCGGCTGCGGGGCTGGCGGGCGTTTTGGCAGCGGCCTTGTCCTTCTTGCCTGCGGCATCGTGCGAGTCCTTCGGCTTCTTTGCCGGTGCCTTGGATTCCTTCTTGACCTCCTGCTGGACGGGCGGCTGAGGAGCTTCGTCATCGTGGTTGCTATGAGCGAAGGCGGTGGCCGTGGACA
>CAMTXV010000096.1:0-4853 GCA_947085665.1 uncultured Sinobacteraceae bacterium
AGATGATTCGCTGGCGCCACGGGGTCAGCAGGTGGCGAGCCTGTTCTGCCAGCACTTCCGCTACGCGCTGCCCGATGGCCGTTCATGGGATGACGAGCGCGAGGCGGCGGCCGATGCGGTGATCAATGTGGTGAATGCCGCTGCGCCCAACTTCAAGGCCAGCGTCATCGCGCGGCAGGTGCACACGCCGCTTGATCTCGAGCGCAAGTTCGGGCTGGTGGGCGGCGACATCTTTCACGGCAAGCTCTCGCTCAACCAGCTGTTCAGTGCGCGACCGCTGCTGGGCATGGGGGACTACCGCACGCCCATCAAGGGGCTGTATCTCTGCGGCTCGGCGACGCACCCCGGTGGCGGGGTCACGGGCATTCCCGGCCACAACGCGGCGCGGGAGATGCTGCGCGATTAAACCTCTCGCAGGGCGGCGGTACCGCTCGCCAGCCAGTGTTCCAGGGCCTGCGCCGAGACCACGGTGTTTACTTCCACCGCGTCCGCTTGCAGTACCTCCAGCGTGATGCAGCGATTACGGCCCGAGCGCTTGGCGCGGTACAGGCAGAAGTCGGCAATTTCTAAAGCGTCTGGCCACCGCGCCGTGCGCTCTTCGGCCAGTGGCAGGCAGGCACAGCCAATGGAAGCAGACAGCGGCGGTAGCACCGCTCCCGCCGTGGTTTGCAGCGTGCGACAGCTCTCCGCGATGAGCGCGCGCAGCCGGCGCGCGGCGGCATCCACCTGCAGGCGGTCGCTGGCTTCCACAATCACCAGAAACTCTTCGCCGCCCCAGCGCACCACCATCTCGCCGGTGCGCACGCCCTGCTTCAAGGCAAGCCCGACCGCTTGCAACACCAGATCACCCACGCCATGGCCGAAGCGGTCGTTGATGCTCTTGAAGTGATCGATATCCACCAGCAGCACGCCCACGACCGAAACCTTGCCGGCAGCGTGTCTCTGGCGGTCGAAGCGCTTCAGCAGTGCCGGCAGCTCTTCATCGAGATGCCGACGGTTGTGCAGGCCGGTGAGCGCATCGGTGAGGCTGGCCTCGTGCAGGGCGCGGTTGGCGATTTCCAGCGCCTGCTTGCTCTGGCTGAGATCCTGGGTGCGGCGCTCCACCAGCACTTCAAGCGCAGCCTTCTGCGATTCGAGGCGTCGCAGCCGCCAGCGCAGCAGCAAGAGTGTGCACAGCAACGCGGCTACGCCGCAGGCCAGACGAAACGGCCAGGTTTCGTGAAACTGCCGCGCCACCTCCAGCTTCAATGCGGCGGGTGGTCCCCAGCGCTCGAAAGGCTGCCGCGCCTGCACTTCAAACAGAAAATTACCGGGCGGCAGATTGGTGTAGAAGGCCGAGCGCCGCACCCCGGCGTCTTGCCATTCGTCATCGAAGCCATGCAGCCGGTAGCGAAACTGCAACTGCGCTGGGTCGCGGTAGTTGCTGGCGCTGTAGTCGATGACGGCATTGCGCGGCAGACCGCCGTGCAACATGGCATCCATCAAATCGAGCGATTGCCGGCCTTGCACCAGCCGGTTCACGCGGGCAGCCGGCGGCGGCTGAGGCAGGCCATGCGGCCTCACGCGCACCGCGCCATCGAGGCTGGGCAGCCAGACCTCGCCGTGGTGGATGATGCCCTTGCTGTTGCCGGCGCCATTGCAGCAACGGATGGCCGAACGCCCCTGAAACTGGCGCCGGGAACTGAGCAGCACTTCCACCGGCACCGGCACCGGCACCGGAGCCGCGCCAGTGAGCGCTGAGAGCGGCAGACGGTAGGCGCCATCGGCACCCCCCACCAGCAGGGCTTCTTGCAGCACGCCCAGAAAGAACACGCTGGCCGATGGCAGACCCTGTGCGACGCCAAAGTGCGTCACGGTGTCTGGCGCACCGGCCTGCAGCACATACAGGCCCTGGTCGTAGCTGCCGGCCAGCAGGCGGCCATCCTCCAGCAGCGCGAGGCTGGTGATGAAGACATCGGTTTTGCCCAGCAGCGGCAGGTTCTCGAAGCGCTCGCCGCGTTGGCGATACAGGCCGGCTTCCGTGCCCAGCCATAGCGCGCCATCCGCTGCCGGCAGCACGAAGCGAATGGCCGGCGTGTGCAAACCCTGTTCGACGCCGTAGTGGCGCACCCGGTCACCCACCACCTCGAACAAGCCTCCGCTGCTGGCGACCCATACGCGACCGTCGCGGGCTTGTGCCAGTCCGTTGATGCGTAAGCCCGCCAACTCGGGCAGCACGTCGATGAGCTGGCCGTTGCGCGTGAAGCGTGCCAGCCCCGCGCGGGTGCCTACCCAGAGGCGCTGGGCGGTATCGAGCAGCAGCGAATACGCCACAGGCTGGGGCAGGTCGGCGGCGGAAATCAGAGGGCGGATGCGCTGGTCTTCGAGCACGGCCACGCCGGAGTTGGTGCCAATCAGCAGGCGGTCGCCATCGGCGGCGTAGCTCCACACGAAGGGGTCGATCAATCCTTCTTCCACACTCAGGCGACGCAGCGGCCCCGGCCAGTAATGCTGCAAGCCTTCGGTTTGACTGCCCAGCCACAGCCCGTCATCCAGCGGCAGGATGCTGACGGGCCAGGGCACCACACCGGCATTGGCGCGGGTGAGACGTTCCAGCAGCTGGCCGTCGCGCAGGCGATACAGCGCCTTGTCGCTGCCCACCCAGAGCGTGCCGCTGGTATCAACGGCCAGCCCGCGCAGGCTGATGGGCGTGACTTCGAGCGGCGTTACTCGAAAGCGGCCGCCCTGCCAGCTCAACAAGCCGCCGGAGGTGCTGAGCCACAGGGTGTCGCCGCTCCAGGCCATGTCGTCGATGCGGACCTCGGACCACTCGGCAGGCAGGGGGATGCGCAGCGAGGCGCTGTGCTGCCAGCGGTGCAGGGCGCCCTGGCTGGCCAGCCACAGACTCCCGCGCTGTCGGGTGATGGCCGTCACCCGCCGGGGTATATCCGCAATGCGATGCAGCGCCGAGCCTTGCCAGACGAACAGACCTTCATCCGTGGCTGCGTGCAGCTTGCCCTCGGCGTCTTCAGTCAGGCCATTGACCTGCCCCAGCTCGCCGTCGATGGGCTTGGCGGCATGAAACCGGCCCTGCGCATCGCGCCAGGCGAGTCCGCGCGTGGTGCCAATCCACAGGCGCTGTTCGCGGTCGTAATGCAGGCGGGTGATGCGGCTGGAAGCCAGCGCCGGGGTATCGGTGGGGCGGAAGGTTTCAAAGCGATGGCCATCGAAGCGGGCCAGGCCATTTTCGGTGCCGACCCACATCAGCCCTTCGGTATCGCGGGCGATGGCGCTGACCGAGACTTGGGGAATTCCCGAGTCGGGTCCCCAGTGCTGGTACAGCATTTCCTTCAGGTTCAGCCCGCGCTCTGTCGCGCTGCCGGTACCCGGCAGGCAGGCCAGCGCAATCAGCAGCAGGCGAAGCAGAAAGAGCAAGGGATCGACTCAGCCATCAGGTGAGCCGCGATTGTATGGAGCCGAGTTGCGAGCGCCCCTCGTAATTACAACGGGGTGATCGCTACAGGATGGTCGGGTTCGGCGCATCGCCGTAGACCTTCTTGGGGTCGAACATCTTCTCGGACTCCTCGAAGCGGAGTTCGCGCACCTGGCCTTCGCGGTTGCCCTCTGCGCCGGTGGGAATCGAGCGGTAAAAGCAGCTGCGATAGCCGACGTGGCAGCTGGCATCGCCGGGAATCGCCACCCGGATCCACACGGCGTCCTGATCGTCATCAATGCGCATCTCCACCACCTTCTGCACCAGGCCGCTGGTGGCGCCCTTGTGCCACAGCACCTTGCGGCTGCGGCTGTAGTAGTGCGCCTCGCCGGTGGTGATGGTCTTGGTGAAGGCTTCGAGATTCATGTAGCCCAGCATCAGCACCTCGCCGGTGTTGGCGGCGGTGGTGACACAGGCAATCAGGCCATGCTCGTCAAACTTGGGCGCCAGCTCGTGGCCTTCTTCCACCTGCTCGATGGTGACCCGCTGGAAGAGTTTGACGTCGTCGCTCATGGCGTTGCTCTCAGGTGATGTGCGGCCAAAAATGGGGCGCGAGGATACCATTGCAAGCCATGACAACCTCCCCCGCGACGCCCAAGCCCCTCGCACAGCGCGCGCATCAGCACGTCCACCACGCCGGCTGCCACACCACGGCTGAGCGTCTGGTGGAGGCCGATACACTGGTGCGCCACCAGGGTGCGCGGTTCACGCCCATGCGGCGTGCCACTTTCGAGTTTCTGCTGGGGCAAAAGGCGCCGCTGTCGGCCTACGACATCCTGGCCCAGCTGGAAACCAGCCTGAAAAAGAAGCTCGCGCCGCCCACGGTGTATCGCGCCCTGGAGTTCTTGCTGGAGCAGGGGCTGATCCACCGGCTGGAAACCAACAACGCCTACCTCGCCTGTGACCATCCGGGCCGGCACCACGAGAGCATTTATCTGGTGTGCAGTGCCTGTGGCGTGACCCAGGAAGTGGATGACCCTGTGGTGGCCCAGTTGTTGGAGAGCCGTGCCGGTCTGCATGGCTTCGCACCCAGCCGGCAGGTCATTGAAGTGCAGGGCCTTTGCCAAAGCTGCAGGGCCTGAAATCGTCAAGATCTGGACGTCTCGTAATTTCTACGAGAGTGGTAGAAAAAACCGATTAAAGGGTTATATTTCCGCCTGAACGGCGCCAGGGATGAGTTTCCGTTCACCTCACAACGAATCTCATAACAAGGAAGTTACCCATGCGCACACGCCTCGCGTCGCTGCTGTTGTCTGTTGTCGTTCTGCCAACGGCCATGGCTCAAGAGCCTGCCGCCGCCCCCGAGCCCATTGCGCCCACGGAAGCCGCCCCGGCGGCAAGCGAAGCCCCGGCCATGGAGGCTGCTCCCGTCGAGGCAGCT
>CAMTXV010000097.1:0-7720 GCA_947085665.1 uncultured Sinobacteraceae bacterium
AGGCTGTCGGCGGTGACTGCACCGTGGCCCGGGAAGTGCTTGCCGGTGGCCGATAAGCCCGCCGCATTCAAACCCTGCCAGAAGGCACGGCTCAGGTCGGTAAGCACGGCGGTATCGCTGGCGAAGGCGCGGTCGCCAATGATCTGGCTCACTTCGTAGTCGCGGTCGAGCACGGGGGCAAAGGGCAGATCAAAACCGAAATAGCCCAGCTCGCTGCCGATGACCATGCCCAGCCGACGCGATTCCTCCAGCGCCCGCGGGGCCGATTCTTCATGCAGCTTGCCGAGCGTGCGCATGGCCGGCAGCCGCGAGAAGCCGTTGCGGAAGCGCTGCACGCGCCCGCCTTCGTGATCCACCGCCAGCAGCGGCCGCGTCTTGCGCACGCTCAGGATGTCGTCGCAGAGCTTCTTCAGCTGCTCCGGGTCGCGGTAGTTGCGGGTGAACAGAATCACGCCGCCCACCAGGGGATGACGAATCAGCTCGCGGTCTTCGGCGGTGAGTTCCTGGCCGGCGACATCGATCATCACGGGGCCAAGCACGGTGCTCTGGCTGGTGCGGGGCATGGATTCGCCGGAAGGCAGCGTGTTCGACAAGGGGAGTTCACTCATGGAGCGTGACGGGGGTTCCTGCGGAAACAAGATCGAACAGCTCGATGACATCGGCATTGCGCATGCGGATGCAACCGTGACTGGCCGGCCGCCCCAGCGATTCCTGCTGGGGCGTGCCGTGGATGTAGATATAGCGGCGCATGGTGTCGACACAGCCCAGGCGGTTCACACCCGGCTCGCAACCCGAGAGCCAGAGGATGCGGCTGAGAATCCAGTCGCGCCCTGGATAACGCGCGGCGGCCTCGGCTGAGTACAGCGGCACGTCAGCCGCCACCCGGCGGCCGCGAAACACCGTGCCCGCAGGCTGCCCTGCACCGATTTTTGCCCGCACGATGTGACTCCCGCGTGGCGTGCAGCCCGAGCCCTGAATTTCGCCCGGCCCATTGGCTGCGGTGGAAACCGGCCACTGCCGCGCCGCCGCCCCGCCCTGCCAGAGCGTGAGGCTTTGTGCGGTGAGATCCACCGTGAGCTGCATCAGCCGCGCGGCCACTGCGCGTAGGGCGTGACCGACAGCGCGTGGTTGTAGTAGCGCGCCTCTTGCGTCACTTCAGCCCCCAGCCAGTCGGGCCGCTCGAAGGCCTCGCCCTCGCTGCCGAGTTCGATTTCGGCCACCACCAACGGCGCGTTATCGCCCTCGAAGACATCCACCTCCCAGAGGTGCGCGCCCACGTTCACGTAGTAGCGTGTTTTCAGAATCAGCCCGCTGCACAGGGTGGCGAGCATCTCTTCGGCTTCAGCCGCAGGAATGTCGTACTCGTATTCCGCACGGCTCATGCCGATCTTCGCGGCCTTCACATTGAGCTTGCCCTGCGTGCCCTCCACCCGCACCCGCACGCTGGCTGCACCGCCCAGTGGGGCGAGGTAACCGTGGCGCATAGCGATGGCCTCGTGCGCGGCGGCACGCCAGCCGTCTCCGGTGACGAGAAACTTACGTTCGATTTCAGTGGCCATTGTGCTGAGTGAGGGCGGCCGCTGTGCGGCCTGTGAGGACGCTTGCCGCGGTGCGGCTTGCTGTGAGGACGGCGACTGCGTCGCCTGTGAGGAAACGCATGGCACGCTGAGATGAGTCGCATTGTTGCTGCGATTGCCGTCGCCGTTGCTTTTCCTCACAGCGAGCAAAAGCGAGCGACCTCACAGCAAGCCGCGCAGCGGCAAGCGCCCTCACAGCGAGCGCAGCGAGCGACCTCACTTCTTCACCCGCTCAAACAGCGCCATGCTCTCCACATGGCTGGTGTGCGGAAACATGTCCATGGCGCCGGCCTTGGTCAGCGTGTAGCCGCCTTCCACCAGCAGCGCTGCATCGCGCGCCAGCGTGGCGGGGTGGCAGCTCACGTAGAGAATGCGCTTGGGCTTCTTGGCGATCAGCAGCGGCATGATCTCGATGGCACCGGCACGCGGCGGGTCGATGAGCGCGAGATCGAAGTGCGCTTGCAGATACGGTGCCTGTGGGTCGGGCTTGAACAGATCGGCCACATGCCATTGCACGCTGCCCACTCCATTGGCCTGGCAGTTGGCATCACCACGCGCCACCAGGCCCTTGTCGCCCTCTACGGCGGTGACCGCAGCACCCGTCTTGGCGAGCGGCACGGTGAAGTTACCAAGGCCTGCAAAGAGTTCCAGCACGCTGTCGCCGGGCTGTGGCGCCAGCCAGTCCATGGACTGACGCACCATCGCCTGCGACAGCGGGCCATTGACCTGGATGAAATCGGCGGGCTCGAAGGCCAGCTGCGACTCGCTGCCATCGGGCGAGTAGTGCAGCGGCCAGCGCTCACCTTGCAGCGGTTCGATGGTGTTCAGCCCACCGGGCTGCAGGAGAATCTCGAAGCCGTGTTCGGCCGAGAACGCGGCCAGCGTGGCGCGGTCGGCTTCGGTGGGGGCTTCGAGCACGCGCATGACCAGCACTACATGGTTGGCGGCCGCCATCTCGATCTGCGGAATCTGCGCACGAATGGAGAGGGTGTCGATCATCCGTCCGATCACCGTCAGCTTTTCGCCCACGCGCGGGTCGAGCACCTTGCAGCTTTGCAGCGTCGCCAGAAACGAACAGCCGCGCTCGCGAAAGCCCACCAGCGTGCCGCCCTTCTTCTCGACGAACTTCACACCCACGCGCGCGCGACGGCGATAGCCAAGATCGGGCGCGGTGAGCGCAGGTGCGACTTCACGCGGGGTGACCTTGCCGATGCGTTGCAGGGTTTGCAGCAGCTCCTGCGCCTTCCATTCAATCTGCTTGGCGGGTGCGAGATGCTGCAATGCGCAGCCGCCGCAGAGGCCAAAGTGCTCGCAGGGCGGTGTCACGCGGTCGGGGCTGGCCACATCCACACTCACCACTTGCCCCTCGTCCTTGTCACGGCGCTGGCTCAGATATTTGAACTGCACCGTTTCACCCGGCAGCGCATCGGCAATGAAGGTGACCTTGCCATCGATGCGGGCCACGCCGCGGCCCTCGTGATCGAGCGCAGTCACCTGCGCTGTGAAGCTGCCCTGCGGCAGCTGTCGTTTCCGCGTACCGCTCATAGGGCTTTCCACACTTTTCGGAATTGCTGCCAGTGGCTGGCGGTTTGCTCGTCGAGCCAGCGGCACACCTGCTGGTGCGCGGCCTGTCGCTCGGGCTCGGCCATCTCGCCGGTCGCGGCCTTGAGGGCAATGCTCAAGAGATAGGCCAGCAGCGCATCCACCGCGCTGCCACCCACCAGCTTGGCGGTTTCGCCGCGCGCATGGGCCTGCTCGGTTTCAGCGGTGCGCAGGCCCAGCCGGTGCGGCAGGCCATGCACAGCGGCCAGCTCGCCCAGCGGCGCTTCGCCGGGATGAAAGCCAAAATGCGCCGCCACGCTGAGCGGGCCTTGCGCACTGAACAGCGACGGCAATGCCAGTTTCAGCGCCAGCGCGCGGGCCAGCAGCTGCGGCCGGTAGTGACGGCCACCATCCCAGGCCCACACCGGCACGGCCTTCTCGCGCGCGAGGACTTCAATGTTGGTCAGCAGGGCGCCTTCGTCACTGCCGGCGGCGAACTCGCGAATCTCGAAGCGCTCGGCGGTGGCAATCACCAGGGCTGCGGCCACCACGCGCCGCTGCTGCAGGGGCACCACGGGGGACTGATGACCGGCGACGCGCAGCGTCTTCATGGCCAGTACGGCTTCGGCATCGCCGAATTGTTCGAGCGCCAGCAGGCGCTTGCCCACGGCGGGGTCGGGCACGCTCTTGAGGTCGAGCACCAGGGTGGTCATGAGGGGAAGACCCCCGTGGAGATGTAGCGGTCGCCACGGTCGCAGATGATGCAGGCGATCACCGCGTTCTCCACTTCGCGGCACAGCTGGAGGCCCGCCCACACCGAGCCGCCGGAGGACGGCCCGCAGAAGATGCCCTCATGCCGCGCCAGCGCGTGCATGGTGTCCTCGGCCTGCGCAACGCTCACTTCCAGAATGCGGTCCACACGCTTCGCATCGTAGATTTTCGGCAGATAGGCCTCGGGCCATTTGCGGATGCCGGCAATGCTCGACTCGCCATCGGGCTGCACGCCAACGATCTGCACGGCGGGCGAAACCTCCTTGAAGTAACGCGAGTTGCCCATGAGCGTGCCGGTGGTGCCCATGGTGGCGACGAAATGCGTGAGCCGGCCCTGGGTATCGCGCCAGATTTCCGGGGCGGTGCCCTCGTAGTGCGCGCGGGGGTTGTCGGCGTTGGCGAACTGGTTGAGCACCTTGCCCTCGCCGCGCGTCTCCATGGCTTCGGCGAGATCGCGCGCGCCCTCCATGCCCTGCTCCTTGGTGACCAGAATCAGCTCGGCGCCAAAGGCCTTCATCACGCTGCGGCGCTCGGCCGAGAGATGCGCCGGCATGATCAGCACCATGCGGTAACCCAGCATGGCGGCGACCATGGCCAGCGCAATGCCGGTGTTGCCGCTGGTGGCCTCGATCAAGGTGTCGCCCGGTTTGATCTCGCCTCGCTCCTGCGCGCGGCGGATCATCGAGTAGGCCGGGCGATCTTTCACCGAGCCTGCGGGATTGTTGCCTTCGAGCTTTACCAGCAGGGTGTTGTTGCCAATACCCGGCAGGCGCGTGAGGCGCACCAGCGGGGTGTTGCCGATGGTGTCGGGGAGGGTCGCAAAAGTCATTGGCGCATTGTACGGGCTGAGTCCTTCATTCAACGGTTTCGAGCACTACAAAGGCCAGGGTGCGGCCGTCTTCGTCGGTGAGCGACACCTGCCCGCCGGCGATGCCCAGGGCATCAAGCCGCTCGCGCATGGCCGGGCTGAAAGCCAGCGTGGGCTTGCCGCTGGGCAGGTGCACCACGCCGGCATCCTTGTAGCCCACGCCGCGAAAGCCGGTGCCGAGTGCCTTCACGAAGGCCTCCTTGGCGGCAAAGCACTTGGCCAGAAAATTGCCCTTTCGGCGGGCCTGCTCGAATTGCGCGCGCTCCTCGGGCATCAAAATCTTGTCGGCGAAGTGCGAGCCGTATTTCTCCCAGAGCCGCTCGACACGGTCGATGCGCAAGAGATCGGTGCCGATGCCGTAGATCACCTGCAACTCATCCGTGCCGCGCTTCGCGCATGCGGCGGCGCAGCTCGGCCACTGCTGCCGGCAGGCCAATAAACACGGCACGCGAGATGAGCGCGTGGCCGATGTTGAGTTCGACGATCTCCGGCATGGCGGCTATGGGGCCGACGTTGTCCACCGACAAACCGTGCCCGGCGTGCACCTCAAGCCCAGCCTCGTGGGCAATGCGGGCGAAGTTGGCGATCAGCATCAGCTCTTCGGCGCGGGCGGCATCGGTGGTGGCATCGCAGTAGCGGCCGGTGTGAATCTCCACCTGCGGTGCGCCAGTCTGGAGCGTGGCGGCGAGCTGTGCGGGGTCGGGGTCGATGAACAGCGCCGGCACGATGCCGGCGGCCATCAGGCGTGCGCAGGCCGCGCGCACCGCAGGCAGATTGCCCGCCACGTTCAGGCCACCCTCGGTGGTTTTCTCTTCGCGCTTCTCCGGCACCAGGCAGGCGTATTTGGGCTTGAGCTTGCAGGCGATGGCGAGCATTTCTTCCGTCACGCCCATCTCGAAGTTCACGGGCACCGGCGAGCGCGGAATGAGTCGCGCCACGTCATGGTCTTGAATGTGCCGGCGGTCTTCGCGCAGATGTACGGTGATGGAATCAGCGCCAGCGCTGGCCGCGATGAGCGCGGCTTCCACCGGATCGGGGTAGTGTGTGCCGCGCGCCTGACGCAGCGTGGCCACGTGGTCGACATTGACGCCAAGGCGCAGTGGAGGGGGCTGGAGCATGGACATCGGGCACTCCGAAATGAGGCGAAAAAGCGGGCGCCGATTCTAGCCGCCGAAGCCACTTCAAGGCCCGGATTTCACGCACTTTTCTGGGGCTGCATGCACCCTTTTGCGGCGTAGTTATTTTTACCTGACATCCCTGTCAACCGACCGTATCTGCCGCCGTTGGGCTTGCATCTAGCGGCCGTTCGATCGCTATCCATATAGGGAGTTGGGTCATGACTTTTCGCCTTCGCCGGCTTGGGCTGGCTGTTGCCGTTGCTTTGAGTCTTGCGGCATGTGGCGTGCCGGTGGAAACCGAGGAGCCGCTGGACGGCACCCCGCCCGGCACCGAGATGCCGCCGCCAGAAACCGATACCGACCCCGCACCAGACAACCCCAGCGACACGCCGCCGGATGACACCCCACCGGATGACACCCCACCGGATGAGACGCCGCCGGACGACACCCCTCCTCCTCCTCCGCCGCCGCCGCCTCCTCCTCCGCCACCGCCGCCACCGCCGCCACCTGCTGATGGCGACGCCGACGGCGTGCCCGACAGCAGCGACAACTGCCCGGCCGAGCCCAACCCCAGCCAGACCGACACCGATGGGGATGGCAAGGGTGATGCCTGCGACCCCGCCGAACCGCCTCCTCCGCCTCCGCCCCCGCCCCCGCCGCTCGACACGGACGCCGACGGCGTGCCCGATACCCGCGACAACTGCCCGACCACGCCCAACCTGGATCAGGCCGATACCGACGGCGACGGTGTGGGAGATGCCTGCGATGCGCCCTCGCTCAGTGCCTGCCGGCTGCTCCCCGGCACGGCGGTCGCCCTGCACACCTGGCAGGGCACCAGCAGCAGCACGGGTGGATTGACTGACGGCAGCGGCCCCGAAACCTTCGAGCTGCCCGCGAACTGCAATGCCCGCAACCTCACGGTGAAAATAGAGTGGCAGCTGTTCGTCGAAGACCTTGACCTCGCAGTGACCGACCCCGCAGGCGGCGCGAGCAGCGCGGCGAATTTCCAGTTCGGCGGCAATGCCGACGAAACCGTGCTGATCGCGCAGCCCAAGGCCGGCAGCTACTCGGCACTTGCCACCGGCTTCATCAGCACCGGCACCGACTACACGGGCACCGTCACCGTCGACATCCTGGAAGGTGAAGGCAACCCGGGCGGCGGCACGCCGATTGGCGCGATCCCCGACCCTGTCTCTGCCCCCAACCAGGCACGCGTGGTGGTGGCCGTGATGGACTCCGGCATCAACCCCTACCACGAGTTTTATTACGCCGGCAGCAGCCTCTACCCCAATGGCCACCCCAATGCAGTGACGCTGGAAGTGCTGGCCGAGCTGGGTGTGAAACCCGAGAACGTGGTGCAGCTCACCCGCAGCGGCAACCTCGCCGCTGACCTTGCAGCCGACAAGGGGTTCTGGGACCGCGTGCAAACCGCGACGCCCGGCACCTTGTTCCACTTCAAGGGCACCAACATCGTCGCCAACTCCTTTGCGGCGGCGGCGGACGCGAAGATCAAGCCCGATTTGGGCAAGAGCGCACATGGCGTCGGCACCTCAAGCTCGGTGCTGATCGCCAACCCCGAAGCGGTGATGCTGTTCGTGGAGCAGGGCAACGATCTGGGCAGCACCGCCAGCCACGAGTTCAGCTTCCGCCATCCCGCCATCGACATCGTCTCGACCAGCTACGGCGTGTCGATCCCGCAGACGGGTTTCCCGCTGCCGGAAAACGGCGCCTTCCACGACACCTACAAGGGCGTGGTGGAGCTGGGCAAGCTGCACTTCTCATCGGGCGGTAACGGGCCGGGCCTGACGCCCTTCCGCGCTGGCGCAGGCCCCTGGTGGAGCATC
>CAMTXV010000098.1:0-16196 GCA_947085665.1 uncultured Sinobacteraceae bacterium
CACGCGGGTTGTACTTCATCGTGCAGCTACCCAGGGGGTAGAAGTGCGTGTCGATGGAGAAGTTGAGCTTGGAGAGCCGGGTGTAATGACGCACGGCCTGCAGCTCGCTCACTTCCGGCAGCTTGGGGGCCGCCTTGCGGCGCAGACCGGCGGGAATGGCATCGACATTCACCTGCACCTTGGGGGCCTGTGCATGGGCAGCACGGCCAGGCGAAGAGATTTCAAAGATCAGTGGTTCGCTCATTGGGTTTCTACTCGTGAGGGCGGCGGCTATGCCGCCTGTGAGGTCGCTTGCCGCTGCGCGGCTCGCTGTGAGGTCGCGCCTGCGGCGCTGTGAGGAAAGTCAAAAGCAATGGCGGTGTGATGAACTCGTTGCCGCTGTTCCTCACAGCGAGCAAGGCGAGCGCCCTCACAGGCGGCGAAGCCGCCGACCTCACAGCAAGTGCGTGGCACGTGCGCCCTTACTTCAGCGCGGCAATGGCCGCGTCGTAGTTGGGCTCATTGCCGATCTCGGCCACGAGTTCGGTATGACGCACGATGTTGTGCTCATCGATCACCACCACCGCGCGCGCAGTGAGGCCTGCCAGAGGACCGGTTTCCACCAGCACGCCGTAGTCCTTCGAAAAATTGCGGCCGCGCATGAGCGAGAGATTCACTACATTGCTCAGACCCTCGGCGCCGCAGAAGCGCTTCTGCGCAAACGGCAGATCCGCCGAGATGCAGAGCACCACGGTGTTGTCGAGCTTGGAGGCGCGGCTGTTGAACTGGCGCACGCTCATCGCGCAAGTGGGGGTATCCACGCTGGGGAAAATGTTGAGCAGCTTTTTCTTACCGGCGAAGTCGTGCAGCGAGACATCCTTGAGATCAGCGCCCACCAGATGAAAGCCGGTGGACTCGGAACCCACAGCGGGCAGCGAGCCAGCGACTTCGACGGGATTGCCATGCAGGGTGACAGTAGCCATGTGAACTCCTTTAGTTGAGGGCGGCAGCGAGTGCTGCGGCGTAGCTTTGAATGTGCTTCGGCGTTTTGGTTTCGGTGGCGCAGATCAGCAGCGTTGAACCCAGCTCAGGGTAGAACGGGGTGAGGTCAAAGCCACCGCAGATGTTGGCGTTGGCGAGTTGCTCCAGCACCGGGCCCACGGCCTTGGGCAGGCGGATCACAGCCTCGTGAAAACGCGGGCTCGAAAACACCAGTTCCACACCCTTGATCTTCGTCAGTGCCTCCACCAGTGCCGTGGTGTTGGCCATGGAAGCCGAGGCCACCTTGGCAAGGCCCTCAGGCCCGACGAGGCTCATGTAGATGGTGGCGGCCGTCACCAGCAGGCCCTGGTTGGTGCAGATGTTCGAGGTGGCCTTGGCTCGGCGGATGTGCTGCTCGCGGGCTTGCAGGGTGAGGGTAAAGCCCGGCTTGCCTTCGAGATCGACGGTGCGACCGACGATGCGGCCCGGCATCTGCCGCACGATGGGCATCTTGCAGGCGAGAAAACCAAAGTACGGGCCACCACCGGCCAGCGGCGAACCCAGCGGCTGGCCTTCGCCGCAGACGATATCGGCACCCTTGGCACCCCATTCGCTGGGCGGCTTCACCAGCGCCAGCGAGGTGGGATTCACCACCGCCACCACCAGCGCACCCTGAGCGTGGGCCCAGTCCGTGAGCGCATCCACATCTTCAAGCACGCCGAAGAAATTGGGCTGGGCGATGACCACGGCTGTGGGCTTGGTGCCTTCGTAGTCCTTCAGGGCTGCAAAGTCTGTTTTGCCGGTGGCGGCGTCATAACCAATCACAGCCTGGCGAATGCCCTGGGCGTGTGTGCAGCTGTTCACCACCTCGGCATAGAAGGGATGCAGCGCCTTGGGCACCAGCACGCGGCCATCCGCGTTGACGGCATTGGCGCGCGTGGCCATCAGCAGCGCCTCGGCCAGCGCGGTGGCGCCGTCGTACATCGAGGCATTGCTGACGTCCATGCCCGTCAGCTCGGTCATCATGGTCTGGTATTCATAGAGCACCTGCAGCGTGCCCTGGCTCGCCTCGGCCTGGTACGGCGTGTAGGCCGAGTAGAACTCGCCGCGCGTTGTGATCTGCCACACCGCCGCCGGGATGTGATGCTCGTAGGCACCAGCGCCAATGAAGTTGAGCGGCGCGCCGTCTTGCCCTGCCCGCTCGTGCATGAGCTGGGTGATCTCCATCTCGGAGACGCCCTCCGGCACGGTGGTGAGGCCCTTGGCTTTCAGCTCGGCGGGAATTTCATCAAACAGCGCATCAATCGTCGGCGCGCCGATGGTCTTGAGCATCGACGCAACGTCTTGCTCGGTGTGGGGAATGAAGGGCATGGCTACTGGTCTTCTGTGTGAGGCTGGACGTCTGTGTGAGGGCGGGCACTGCGCGCCCTGTGAGGTCGCTCGCCGCTACGCGGCTTGCTGTGAGGACGCGCCTGCGGCGCTGTGAGGAAAGTCGAAAGCAATGTGTGGGACTCGCCGTTGGTTGTGGCTGTTCCTTACAGCGAACGCAGTCAGCGCTCTCACGACAACGTTGCAGCGTAGGCGGCAGCGTCCAGCAGCGCGGCGATCTCGGCCGGATTGGCGGGCTTCATCTTCCACATCCAGCCCGCTTCGTAGGGGTCGGTGTTCAGCGTTTCAGGGGCGCTGGCCAACAACGCATTGGCCTCGATCACTTCACCGGCGATGGGCGCATACACATCGCTCGCGGCCTTCACCGACTCCACCACCGCACAGGCCTCACCCGCGGCCAGCGCCCGACCCACCTTGGGGGTTTCAACGAACACCAGATCGCCGAGCGCAGCCTGGGCGTGATCGGTGATGCCGATCAGCACGGTGCCATCGGCCAGGGTCTTCACCCACTCGTGGGATTTGGCGTACTTCAGTTCGGCGGGGGTGTTGCTCATGGGTGGGGGCTCCTGCGAGTGGACGGCGTGGGATGAGGGGACGACTTAGACGAGAACTTTGTTGTGACGTACGAACGGCGGCTTGGCGACGCGGGCGGCGACCCACTGGCCGCGAATCTCCACCTCCACCGCGCCTTCGGCTGCGGCATCGACGCGGGCGAGTGCAATGGACTGCTTCATGCTGGGGGCGAAGCCGCCGCTGGTGGTTTCACCCAGCGCGCCATTAGCGAAACGCACCGGCATGTGGGCACGCAGCACGCCACGGCCTTCAAGCACCAGGCCGATCAACTTCTGCGGCGATTTGCCACGCAAGGGCTCGATGGCGCTGCGGCCGATGAACTCGCGGGCGGGATCGCTCCAGTCGATGGTCCAGGCCAGGCCCGATTCCTGCGGTTGCTTGGTTTCGTCCATGTCCTGACCATACAGATTCATGCCGGCTTCCAGCCGCAGGGTGTCGCGCGCACCGAGGCCGCAGGGCTTCACGCCATCGGCGATGAGCTGCTGCCAGAGGCTCACAATATCGGCATGGGGCAGGATGAGCTCGAAGCCATCCTCGCCCGTGTAGCCGGTGCGCCCAACGAACAGCTCCCCCTCGCTGGCCGCCTGGAAGGCCACCAGCGCCAGCGCCTTTTCGGCGAGCGTGGCCGGCAGATGCCGGGCGACCGCTGCACGGGCGGTAGGCCCCTGCACGGCCAGAATGCCGAGGTCGCTGCGATGCTTGACCGCCACGCCAAAGCCCACGGCCTGCTGGTTGATCCAGGCGAGGTCCTTTTCGGTGGTGCCGGCGTTCACCACCAGGCGGAAGTGGTCCTCGCGCAGGAAATAGATGATGAGGTCATCAATGACCCCGCCATCCTCGCGCAGCATGCAGGTGTAGAGGGCCTTGCCGGGCACGGTGAGCTTGGCCACGTCGTTGGCCACCAGCTTGCGCAGGAAGGCACGGGCGCGCTCGCCGTGCAGATCGACTGCACTCATGTGGGCCACATCGAACATGCCGGCAGCGGTGCGCACGGCCGTGTGTTCGGCGATGGGGCCTTCGTACTGGATGGGCATGTCCCAGCCGGCGAAATCGACCAGGCGAGCGCCCAGAGCCAGGTGTTCGGAATGCAGGGCGGTTTGTTTGAGCGTCATGTACGGATGCCGGTTGGGGAGTGCATCCGCTCCTCTGTCCTTGGTACCTGAGCGTTGGTGCGCCTTCGGTGGCCCGTGTGACACAGGCGCTCTCCAGAGTGGTGACTTGGCCGACGATCCTTTTACCTGAGCGATTCCGAGCGGATTTGCGCCTTCGGTGCCGGGCTTGAACCGGTCTCTCTCATCTGCCGCCGCAGTGTATGCGGCTTGGCCGCCGGTGGCGAGACTTGCGAACAAACATCGCCCTCAGCGGGGTGACTGGCCGGGCAGGTTTGCCGGCATTCACCCATAGGGCAATTTGTGCCACTGCCCCGGTGGCTGATCACAACTTTGCTCGGCTATAGTCAGAAAACTTAAAAAATGCTGAACACAGCTGGGGACACGGCTATGGGACCGACTTCCGCAAGGAATGCGACAAAGAAACTGATGTGGGCGGCGCTCGCCTGGGCGCCGTTGGCATCGGCGCAGCTGGGCGGCCAGCCCATCACGCCGGGTGGGGTGCTCGACACCCTCAAGCGCCCGCCAGAACTCACGCCCGCGGCACCGCTGCAATCGCCAGCCGTACAGGCGCCCAAGCAGCCCGGCGCCTCTGATGCCGCGCTGGCAAAGACCATCACCGTGGATCGCTTTGAATTCACGGGGAACAGCGTGTTCTCCAGCGAAGTACTCAAACCTCTGGTGGAGGGCTACCGCGGGCGCGCCATCACCCTCATCGAACTCTATGAGGCGGCGGACAAAGTCACCGAGTACTACGTGCGACAGGGCTACACCCTCGCCTCGGCCGTGGTGCCGGCGCAGAAAGTGACTGAAGGCACCGTGCAGCTGGAAGTGATTGAAGGCCGCATCGGCGCCGTGCGCTACGAGGGACTGCGCCGCTACGACGCCAAGGGCCTCAACGATGTGCTCGATGCCACTCCCGGAAGCATCTACCACGCCAGCGATTTCGAACGAAACCTGCGCCTGATCGACGGCCTGCCGGGTCTGGATGTGCGCGCCCGTCTGCAGCCAGGCGATGAATACGGCAGCTCCGACGTGGTGGTGGCGGCCAAGGAAAGGTTGGTGCAGGGCAGCGTGTTTTTTGACAACGCCGGCAGCCAGAACATTGGCACCTTGCGCGGTGGCGCCCAGCTCACCTTGAACAACCCGCTGGGCGCAGCCGACCAACTGCTGTTGACCGGCATGCGCGCAGAGGGCGGGCAGCTGCGCTACGGCGCCGGCACCTACTCGCTGCCCACCGGCCTTGGTGGCTCGCGCATTGCACTCACCTACGGCTATGCGGCCTTTGATGTATCGGGCACGTTTACCGGCGTGAGCGGCAGTAATCGCAATGTGCGCGGCGAGTTCCAGATGCCGCTCAGCGATAACGGCGTCACCCGCAGCACCTTCTTCACCGCGGTGGACGACACCCGCGCCAATACCGACTTCACGGGCGTCACCTTCAGCGAAACCGCCGTCACGGCGCTGGAAGTAGGCGGCAACATCAGCCACACCGCGGCCAATCGCGCCGTCACCCTGCTGGCCATCGCACTCTCCAGCAACTTCACCGACAACGACGCCGTCACCGATACCGCCAGCCTGCCGCTGAAGGTGGACGTGGACCTGCAGCAGCTCACTCCCCTGCCGTATCAATTGCAGCTGCTCACCCGCGCGCAGTTCGTCTACGGCATCGACCCCCTGCCCGATACCCGCAAGTACTCGGTGGGTGGTCCGGCCACGGTGCGCGGCTATGCGCCCTCCGAAGCGCGTGGTGACTGGGGCTATCTGGCGCAGGTCACCCTGCGCCGCCCGTATCTGGTGGGTGCCACCGTCGTCACGCCGCGGCTCTTCTACGATGCCGCCGCCGTGCGCCAGCACCAGTCGGACCGCTTCCCGCTGGGGAGCCGCCCGCAAGACATCACAGTCGCCAGCGTCGGCTTTGGTACGGAAGTGAACTACCGCGACCTCAGCCTGAGCCTTGATTACGCCATACCCACCACCGATGCCCCGGTGAGCGACGGTAAGGAAGACGGGCGCTTCTACGGCGCCCTGTCCCTTGCCTTGTAGTTTGTTGTAGGAGTTGTGCCATGACCCAGCCGCTAAAGCCGCAACACCGTCGCAACGCCCTCAAGCCCAAGGCCATCGCCGCACCCCTGGTGCAGGCGCGCTGGGGCTTGCTGCCGGCAGCCCTGCTGCCGCTGGCCGCATTCGCCAACCCCACGGGCGGCACGGTGGTGGCGGGTCAGGCCAGCATTGGCTCTGCGGGTGGGCTCACCACCATTCAGCAGCAGAGCGCCTCTGCGGTCATCAACTGGCAGCAGTTCGGCATCGGCGCCGGCGAAACCGTGCAGTTCTTGCAGCCCTCCGCTTCGGCGGCGGTGCTCAACCGTGTGATGGGCGGTGAAGTCAGCAGCATTCTCGGCAACCTCACGGCCAATGGCCGGGTGTTTCTAATCAACCCGCAGGGAGTGATGTTTGGCGCCGGTGCGCGCGTGGATGTGGGTAGCCTCGTGGCCTCCACGCTCGACATCCGCAACGAAGACTTCATGGCCGGCCGCTACGTGCTGGCAGGCGGCAGCGAAGGTCGCATCAGCAATGACGGCGTGCTCACCGCACGCGATGGCGGCTTCGTGGTGCTGGCCGCCGGCAATGTGCAGAACGGCGGCCTGATTCAAACCCGGCTCGGCGATGTGGTGCTGGCCAGCGGTAGCGGCATTACGCTGGACCTCAACGACACCGGCCTCGTCAGCTACCGCATTGATGCCGCCGCCCTCAGCGACGTGGCCGGCGTGAGCAACACCGGCCAGCTGATGGCCGACGGTGGCCGTGTGTTCATGGCTGCGAGCGTGGCGCGTGACCTTGCCGCCACCGCCGTCAACAACAGCGGCGTGGTACGCGCCACCCGCATCGGTGAAGAGAACGGCGTGATCGTGCTCGAAGCCTCGGGCGGCAACACCGTGAACAGCGGCAGCCTCACCGCCAGCAGCGACGCAGGCCAGGGCGGCACCGTGCAGGTGCTGGCCAGCAACGATGTGCTGGTGACCGGCGGCAGCGTGGATGCCTCCGGCGCCACCGGCGGCGGCGTGATTCGCATCGGCGGCGGCTGGCAGGGCGGCGAAGGTCTGGCCGAAGCCGAGCGCACTTATCTGGCCCCTGAAGCCACCCTGACTGCCGATGCCACCGTGCAGGGCGCGGGCGGCAACATCGTGGTGTGGTCCACCGATCAATCCGTGGTGCGCGGGCAAATCTCCGCACAGGGTGCGGGCAACGGGCGCGGTGGCGATGTGGAGACTTCGAGCCATGGCTATCTCGATGTCACCAGCGCACCCCGTCTGAACGGCGGCGCTGCGGGGCTTGGCGGAAACTGGTTGATCGACCCGCGCAATATCACCATTGTTTCGGGCACGGGCAATATCAGCGTTTCTGGGCCAGGCGGTGAAGGCGTATTCGAACCTACTGGCCCTACAGCCAGTTCGCAGCTCAGCACGGGAGTACTGCTGAATGCCCTTAGCGGCGGCGCGAACATCACGGTTCAAACGGGCTTCGACCCGAACGATGGCAGCGGCCAAGCGGGCGATCTCACTTTCGCGAGTGATGCCACGCTCGATTTCACGGGCACTGGCAGCAATACGCTCAACCTGGTTGCCTTCAACGACATCAACATTCTGGGCGATGTTGGGTGCGCCAATGGCTGTGCCACTGACGATGCGCTGACAATCAATCTGCACGCCGGTGTGCTGGCTGATCGCGTGACTCCTTCGTCAACCGTCAGCGGCAACATCACGGGCACCATCAACATCGGTAGTGGTAGCAGCGGCAACCCCTTACTGATTGACACCAACGGCGGCGATTTTTCAGCCACCAGCGCGGCTTCGGGAAGCATCATCCTGGATACCTCCGGGCCACTCAGTATCAACGCAGGTGATGGCGACTTGAGGATGGTGGCGGGATCAGGGGGGCTGTCTAGGGTGGCTTCGTCGGCCCTAGAGATCACTGGTGATGCGGTGACGCTCACCAGCGGAGCCAGTATCGCTCTCGGCACCTCATCCTCCACCTTGCCAATGCTTTCAGCACAGAGCGCTCTGACACTGCGTGCAGCCAATGGGATTCAGGTCGGCAATCTTCAGCTTGGCGACGCGGGTGATCTGGTGGCAGTGGCTGGCGGCAGCTTGAACACTGGCGCGATCAGCACAGGGGTTTGTGAAGTTTCGCTCGGCTGTATAGCCAACTTTGGCACGCTGCGGCTGGAGGCAGGTGGCTCACTGAACAGCGCACTACTCAGCGGGTTTACGCAAAGCGGCAACGTGCTCAGTGGCGAGTCGATTTTCTTGAGCACTAGCGCTGGTGAGGGCACCCTAGACCTACAGCTGCTCGACCTGCGGGCCACTGGCGTCGACGGCATTACTCTGCAAAGTACATTCACCCTCATTGCCAACGGCAACCTTACGGCCTCCTCGGGCGGTATTACCTTGCAAGCGGGTGGCGATATTACGGTTGGCGATATTTCAGCCGCCGGCCCGGTGAAGATCATTGGCTTCGAGCCTCCCCTCCCGACGCCTTCGCCCAACCCCTCGCCTGTCCCGCCTGAAGATCTGGTGGGCTCAGCTGCGGTGCCTGAGCTGCCCCGCGCTGCTTCCATCGCCACCGGCTCAATCACCACCAACGCCACCGATGCCGCCGTGCCTGGCAGCAGCGATGGTTCGGTGTTGTTGCTGGCAAACACGGGCATCGGCGTGCAGGGTTCGGTGAGCACCTCGGCCATCAGCAGTGCTGCTGGAACGGGAACGGAACCGGTAGAGGCACTGGCTTTCTTCCAGGCCAGCACAGAGCAAAACGCTGTTGTTGTAAACGGCCCCATCAGCACCCGAGCCTTGGTGGGCTACGAGCTGGTGAACGGAGAACCCGCAGAGCGCAGCACCCTGCCCGGCGGGGTCGTCATCGCCAATGCCAGCGTGCTCCTCGAAAATCGGTCGGGTGGTCTCGAAGGCGGCAATCTGGAGGCCGGCGAGATCAACACCGTGGCCTTGGCCGCGACAGCGGGAACCGGCACGCTGACCGGCTCTGCCGCGCTCGCCAACATCAGTCTCTCGAGCAACAACGGCAACGTCACGCTGACCACCGTCGAGGGTGGCAACATCACCACCACCGCCCGCATCAGCGACCGCTTCCTGCCGGCCACCCAACTGCCCGAAGCACAAGTCTTTTCGCGACTCGACCCGCTGACGGTGGATGGCAGCGTGGTCTTCAACGCGAACAACGGCGCTATTTTCATGGTGGGCGTTAGCGAGTCCCAGACGCCTGTTCTCCCTGCGATCCAGGCCTTTGGTCTGGCAGAGGCACGCTCGGGACCCGATGCCAATTCGGGGGTTGCCACCTACCGCTCCGCCGTCAATCTTTCGGCTTTCGGCTCCTATCTGGATGGCGAGATCGAAGCCCAATCCATCGTGCAGGCGGGTGATCTTCAAGCGACCGGCAGTGACATCCAGGTTTCTGCGTCTGGCGACATCACCGTCGGCGCTTTGAGCGGGGATGACCCGAACCAGGAGCTCGGTGGCATCACCCTCTCGCTGCTCTCGCTGCGGGCTGGTGGATTGATTTCCAGCGACACCCTGGTGAGTGGCAGCACGGTGCTGGCCAACAGCATCTTCCTGTCGAGCGGTAGCGATCTCGATCTATCGGGTATCAACCTCACAGCCGGCAGCGGCGGCATCTTCCTCGATGCCTTCAATGGCTCGGTCACGGTGGGTGATCTCACGACAGCAGGCGGCGACGTCAGCATCCTCCAAGGACTATCGACTTCCAACGGCACCCTGACCACGGGCAGCATCGTGCTCGGCTCCGAGACAGACGGCTACGGCAGTCTGTCGCTGAACTCTGGTGGCATCTTGCGCATCGGCGCTGCGGACGCGGCCCAAACCATCCTCGCGCGGCGGATCTCGCTTTCTGCTGGCCTGGATGTAGTGGATGAACAAGACCCGAACATCAGCCTGCTTAGCATCGACCAATCGCTGCTGAACCTCTTCGCCACCAACGGCAACATCAACATCAATTCTTCTGGCTCTGTGCGCCTGGGCAGTCTCGGCGCCAGTGGCATGGCCGATGGCCTGGCCGACATGGGCAACATCGGCTGGGATTCCGGCTTCAGTAACTTCGCTAGCATCTTCAACTTTGCCAGTGCCGATATTGGCGTCTCCGCCAACGGCGATGTGACTCTGGGCAACCTCACGACCTCTGCGGTGGGTATCAACGGAGCCAGCGCCAGCGGTCGAGTGTTCCTGAGTTCAGGTCTCGGTGATCTGGTGGTTGGCAGCATCACGACGGCTGCCATGGGCGGCGGCGATGCCGACGCTTCCCTCTACGCGGCAGCTAGCCAGCTCACCATCGGCGGTGACATCAGCACCAGCGCCACGGCGCAGGAATTCGTGCCCACTTGCGAGACCTCATCACCCTGCGAATCTGGGTTCAGAGACTCGTCAGACACCGCATTCGCAAACGTGTCCCTCAACGCCAGCAATGGTGGCGTGCTGACGCAAGACATCACGACCAGCGCCCTCGTGCTCGCCACGGGCGGCACAGCAGACGCCCCGGGCACCAGCAGCAATAGCGTTTCTGCCAATGCCTCTGTGGAGGTGTACAGCTTTAGCAACGATGGGATCACCCCCTTCATCCTGCAGACCGGCAGCATCCGCACCGCTGCCAGCGGCTTCGGCACCGCCCCGGTGACTCCCGAGCCCGTGACCCCTGCCCCAGTGAGCGAGTTCTCGCTGAATCCGGAGCTTCTGGACTGTTCGACCGAGTGCTCAGCCAACGGCACACCACTCGTGCAAGCGGGCATCCGTCTCGACACACACGGCTTCAGCGAGGGCACTCCTTCAGGGGTTGGCGGCGTGATTCTTGTAGATGGCGATTTGAGCGTGCTGGTGCAGGGCGATGCCCTGCCCGAATCGTTCAGCGATGCCAGCGACATCAACGCGCGCGCCTATGGCGGCAGCCTGACCGTGACGGGCGATATTCAAACCACCGCCGAGCAATCGGTGGTGCTGCGCACCTTCAACACCCAGAGCATCGATTCCCCCTCTGGTGGGATGGTCGTCGATAGTCTCGCGGGCGAGATCGTGGTGGGCGGCATGGTGGGTAACGCCCTGCAGGGACCGGCCGTGGTGGACTTCGAAAGCGGCGCTGGCCTGAGCGTGTCGGATGTCTTCGCCGGTGCGGTAGATCTCATGGCCGCCGGCAACATCACTTCCAGCGCGGCCGATGGCCACATCAGCGTCACCTCGCTGCTGGGCGATCTCGCCATTCAATCGTTCGTGCCGAACTCTGATCCCTTCCAACCCGGTCGCATTCTCGGCTCGGCCATTTCGCTGGATGCCGCGATGCGGCTGGTCACCACCGGCGTGCTCGATACCCGCTCCCCGCTCGACAACAGCCTGGGTAGCGTTTCGCTGTCGTCTGGCGTCGGCACACTCGATTTCGAAGCGGCCGAAACGCTGGATGGCCTGAGCGCCAACGTGATCTACAGCGATGGCGCGAATTACTTCAACCAGACCGAGCTGATCGCCCGCCAGCTGACCGTGAAGGCGCCCGACGCCGATCTTGGCGACAGCACGCAGTTCGACGGCGCGCTGAGCATCGAAACCGTGAGCGGCAGCTTGCTCTCCAACGGCATCACCGCCACCGACAGCCTCACGCTCATCTCGGCCAGCAACCTGGAGGCCGGCGGCCTCAACAGCAGCACCGGCGATCTACTGTTCACCGCAGCCGGCAACATCATCGTCGCGGGTGGCAACATCTCGGCCTCTTTAGGCAGCAACGAAGGCGTGGTCAGCCTGTCGGCTGGCCAGGGCGTACAGCTGCTCTCTGCCGATGTGGTCGGCGAAACCGTCACCGTGACCGGCAGCAGCGGCAATGTGCTGATCTCAAACACCGCGCTGGGTGGTAACACCGACGTCACCGTGACTTCCTCAGGCCTGCTGCGCATCGAGAACGGCTCGGATCTGTCCACCGATGACTTCGACGATGTGATTCGCACCACGGGCCTGCCGCCAGCTCCGCCTTCGCGGCTGGCGCTGCAAGGCGCCGCCGTGCAGGTTGATGCCAGCCTGCTGGAAGCCACCACGGTGGCGCTCACCGCCACTGGCAGTGAGGGCATCACCATCAGCGATTCCATTCTGGTCTACGACAGCGGCGAGATCACCGCCGACGCGGGCAATCTGAGCATCAGCAACGCAGTGATCGCTGGCGGCTCACACACGCTGCAGGCGCAGGGCACGTTGTCGCTCGATGGCATTCAGAGCCTGCTGGCCGACCCCGCGCTGCAAGGCCCGGAAGACGCCATGCGCATCGCTGGATTCTCGAACTACGACGGCAGCCCGGCGCAATCGCTGTCGCTCAGCGGCAACAGCGTGCTGGTGGCCAACACCAACATCGCGGCAGCCAGCATCAACGTGCTGGCGCAGGATGAAATCCTGCTCGACAACACCAGCATCGATGGCGCCATCAGCTACTTCGAAGCCGACACGCTGACCAGCAGCAATGTGGTGTCGATCAACAGCGATGCGCTGTCGGTGCTGGGCAGGGTCATTGATTTCAGCGATGCCAATATCGTGGTGGGAACGGGCACGATTCCCGATGCCAGCAACTTTGGTTTCCTGGCTGCTCTGGGCGTGAATTTCAGCGATTTGCTGCCCGGCAGCACTGCGCCCAATGGCAGCTTCGTGGCTAGCGAGTCGCTCGCGCTCGGCAGCATTTCGGGCACCGCGCGCTACCTGGTGCTGAGCGCCCCGCTCGCCTCGCTGAGTCAGCTCGGACCCATCAGTGGCGCGAGCGATCTGTTCTTCCAGTTCACACCGGCTGCGGGTGAGGGCGACTACGCCTTCACGCTCTCGGAACTGGCCTTCGCCAACAGCGTGGCCAGCTTCGCCTTCGGCGGCTCTGACTATGCGGGTGCGATCTTCATCACCGACCCCGCCGCTGGCACGGTGACGGTGCTGAATCAGGCCAAGGCCATCACGGCCAACGGCAACGACACCAACTACATCTTCCTGAGCAGCGGCGTCACCACCGGCGCGCCCGCACTGCAGGACAACACCAGCGGCCAGGTGGTGGTGCTCGGCCCTCAACCGCCCCTGCCGCCGCCGCCCACACCGCCGGCACCCACGCCCCCTGCGCCGACGCCTCCCGCGCCCACCCCACCGGCTCCCACACCGCCGGCACCGACCCCACCCGCGCCGACGCCACCCGCACCGACGCCCCCTGCACCGACACCTCCGGCTCCCACGCCGCCGGGTGTTGAGCCCATGGAAAAGCTCGCCGACTTCAACCGCGTGCTGCTGAAAGATCAGCTGCCCCCCGAGAGCGAGAAGAAGAGCGGCACCTCGGAATCTTCGGAGGCTTTCATCACCCGCGACAACGAGCTGCCGCCGCAGCAGTGCAGCGCGCTTTGAGTTGAGGATTGATCACCATGAACATCAAGAAACTGCTGCTGCCCCTGCTGCTGGCCCTGCCCTTGACGGCGGTGGCCGCACCAGAGGCCGGCACCGTGGTGCTGCTCACCGGCCAGGCCACCGCACTCGGCAGCGATGGCACAGTGCGCAAGCTCAGCAAGAGCGCGCCGGTGTTTCCGGGCGATGTCGTCAATTCCGGCGTTGGCAGCTATGTGAACCTCAAGTTCGCGGATGGCGCGTTCTTTTTGCTGCGGCCTGAAACCCGGTTCCAGATCGAGCAGTTCGAGTTCAGCGCCCAGCCCGCAGCTACCCCGGCGCCAGCAGCCCCGGTGGCCCCTGCACCGACAGCACCCAAGCCAGCGGCGCCCGTCGCTCCGCTGGTCACCGCAAGCGCACAGGCCGTCCCCACGTCACGCGCGTTCTTTCGCCTGGTGAAGGGCGGTTTCCGCTCGGTGAGCGGGCTCATCGGCAAGCTCAATCGCGAGGACTACCGCGTGAGCACGCCAGTGGCCACCATCGGTATCCGCGGCACCAGCTACTCCGCGCGCATCTGCGAGGGTGACTGCGAAGACCGCGAACAGATCGTTGATGACCTGGCCGCGGCAGGCAAGGTGATTGATTCAGAAGAAACCGTGCTGATTACGACGGTGGATGACGGCAGCATCTCGGTACTCACTCCCAAGGGCGAGACGGTACAGGATGCCTGCAAGTCCACCGAGAATGAGTGCGGTGCACTTGTCACCTCGGCAGACGGCAGCAGCACGGTGATTCCGCAGCAGAGCGACACCGAGAAGAAAGAACGCAACATCGACCCGGCACTGTGTTTCTAAGATGGCTTCAACTGCCGTACGCGCCCCCCTTGGTTATCGCAAGCTCGTCCCCTTAAACCGCGAGGCCCACGCCGCCTTTGGCCTGGCAGCGCAGAGCCAGCACTGGTGCGCCAAGCTCAACGCCGTGCACCTGAACGCTGCCGAGTTCGCGAGTGCTGCCGCCCACTACCCCATCGCCTTCGCGCGCGATGAAGACAGCGGCGAGTTTCTGCCCATGGCCGTGCTCGGCCTGCGCACTGGCGAGAACCTGTTTGTGGGTGCTGACGACCAGTGGCGCGAGCTGAGCTATGTGCCGGCCTATGTGCGCCGCTATCCCTTCTGCATTGCCGAAATTCCTAACCGTGAAGGCCATGCGCCGCAGCGGCTGGTGTGCGTGGAAGACGGCCAGTTGGTGGCCGGTGGCGAGAGAATTTTCGATGCGGAAGGCAAGCCCACCCCGCTCTGGGACAACACCCAGCGCCTGCTGGAAGCGATAGAGGCCTCGCGCCAGCAGACGCGCGTGCTGTGCAAGCGGCTGGAGTCGTTGGGGCTGTTCACGCCCTTCGAGGCCCTGGCCCTGCCCCGTGCCGGCCAGCGCATGCGCCTGCAAGGGCTGTTCCGCATCGACGAAGAAAAGATGAATGCCATCCCCGGCAAGGACCTGCGCCTGATGCTGCGCAAGGGCGAGTTGAAGGCGGCCTATGCGCACCTCATCTCGCTGGAGAACTTCGCCACGCTCATGCAGCTCGCGGTGCAGCGGGACAGCAGCGCCAAGGCCAGCTGAGTGGCATCTGGCGTGCTGTGGCAGCCGTAGCCGCAGCATGAAAGTTCTCCTGCGCCGTCTGCTGTTTGTGCTGCTGCCCTGCTGTGCGCTGAGCGCACAGGCCGCAGAGCGTGCGGCCCTGCCCTGGCAGCCGTTCACGCCCGCCCTGTTTGCGCAGGCGCGTGCCGAGAACAAGCCCATCTTTCTCTATCTCGAAGCCGTGTGGTGCCACTGGTGCCATGTGATGCAGGCGAAGACCTTTCCCGTGGCCGGCGTGCAGCAGCGGCTGAAAGACCAATGGCTGATTGCCAGTGTCGATCACGATGCCGACCCGCTGCTCGCCAATCGCTATCGCGAGTACGGCTGGCCGGCGCTGATCTTCTTCAATGCCCAGGGGCAGGAGGTGGCGAAGCGCGCCGGCTTTCTGAGCGCCGAGGATTTCACCGCCCTGCTCGACGCCGTGGTGGCCGACCCCACGCCAGAGCAATCCGCCCGGGCCGAGCAGCAGCACGCACCCCCAATCACCAGCCTGCCGGATGCGCTGCGCCAGTCGCTGGAAGCCAATCACCGCAGCGCCTACGACCCGGTGCAGGGCAGCCTCAAGCTCGCGCAGAAGTATCTCGACCGCGACAGCATCGAATACGCGCTGACGCTAGCAAAAGCCGGTGATGTGCTGGAGCAAAAGCGCCTGCGGCAAACGCTGGATGCGGCCCGCGTCCTCATCGACCCCGTGTGGGGCGGCATGTACCAGTACTCCACGCACGGCGACTGGCAGCACCCGCACTTCGAGAAAATCATGCGCACGCAGGCCGGTGCGATGCGCCTCTATGCGCTCGCCTACCAGCAGAGTGGCGACGCGCGTGATCTGCACAGTGCCCACGCCATTCGCGACTATCTGCTGCGTTTCCTGCGCGACCCCGCCACCGGCGCCTTTCACGGTTCGCAGGATGCCGACGTAGTGCAGGGGCAGAAATCACAGGCCTACTTCCAGCTTGGCGATGCCGCGCGGCGCAAGCTCGGCATGCCGCGCATCGACCCCAATCTGTATGCGCAGGAAAACGGCCTGGCCATCGAAGCGCTGGTGGCGCTCTACCGCGCCACTGGCGATGCCGACACGCTCTGTGCGGCCACCACCGCGAGATCGGAAGAGCGTCGTGTAGGGAAAGAG
>CAMTXV010000099.1:0-11259 GCA_947085665.1 uncultured Sinobacteraceae bacterium
CGTCGAGGTCGAACTCGCCCAGCTCGCGGCCTCCTTCGAGGCCACCGATGGGCACGATGCGGCGCGGCAGCACCGTTAGGCCTTCGACCAGCGCCATGGTTTCGCGGCGGCCGTGGGTTTCAACGATGCCGACGACCACATCCACGCCGTCGCGCTGCTTCTTGCGGGCGGCGGTGAGCATCTCGAAGGTCTTGCCCACACCCGGCGCCATGCCGAGGAAAATCTTCAGCTTGCCGCGCTGCTCCTGCTGAGCCTGTCGCAGCAGGGCGTCGGGGTTGGGCCGGGGGGCTTCGTTCATGGCGACCAGTTTAGGCCCTCAAGGCGGCAGTGCATCGAGCGCGCGGTTCAGTGCCAGTACGTTCACCGTCGGCTCGCCGAGAAACCCCAGCGCGCGGCCCTGGCTCTGCGCTGTCACCAGCGCCTGCAGCGCCTCGGCACTCAGGCCACGGGCCTTGGCGATGCGGGGAATCTGGAAGGTCGCCGCTGCCGGGCTGAGGTCGGGGTCGAGCCCTGAGGCCGAGGCATACACCAACTCGCCCGGCACGCTCACGCCCGGGTTGCTGGCCTCCAATGTGCTGAGACGCTGCTGGATCTGCCCCTGCAGCTTGGCACTGGTGGGGCCGAGGTTGCTGCCGCTGGAGGCGGCAGCGTCATAGCCCGCTCCGGCAGCAGAGGGGCGCCCATGAAAGTAGCGCTCGCTGCTGAAGGGCTGACCGATACGCGCAGAGCCGATGACCTGGCCTTTGTCGTAGAGGAGGCTGCCTGCGGCCTGCTGAGGCAGGGTGAGCTGTGCGAGGCCAGTCACGGCGAGCGGATAGACCACGCCCGTGAGCAGCGTAAAACCGAGCAGCAGGACGAGGGCGGTACGCAAGTGCTGAAGCATGGGATTCCCCTTAGACGAGATGCAGCGCAGTGATGAGCAGATCAATCAACTTGATGCCCAGGAAAGGCACCAGCAGTCCACCGACCCCGTAGATCATGAGATTGCGCAGCAGTAGCGCGGAGGCTGGGGCGGCCTTGTAGGGCACACCGCGCAGTGCCAGCGGAATCAGAGCCACGATGACGAGTGCATTGAAGATGATGGCCGAGAGAATCGCGGACTCCGGGCTTTGCAGCCCCATCACATTGAGTGCCCCCAGCTCTGGGTAGATGGCGACGAACAGCGCCGGGATGATGGCGAAATACTTGGCCACGTCATTGGCAATCGAGAAGGTGGTGAGCGCACCGCGCGTCATCAACAGCTGCTTGCCGATGCCGACCACTTCGATGAGCTTGGTGGGGTCGCTATCCAGGTCCACCATGTTGCCGGCCTCGCGTGCGGCCTGGGTGCCGGTCTGCATCGCCACGCCGACGTCGGCCTGTGCCAGCGCCGGGGCATCGTTGGTGCCGTCGCCGCACATGGCCACCAGCTTGCCCTTGGCCTGCTCGTCGCGGATGAGCTTTAGCTTGTCTTCGGGTGTCGCCTGCGCGAGGAAGTCATCCACACCAGCCTCTGCCGCGATGGCCGCTGCCGTCATGGCGTTGTCGCCGGTGATCATCACCGTGCGAATGCCCATGGCGCGCAGCTCGGCAAAGCGCTCGCGGATGCCTCCCTTGACGATGTCTTTCAGATACACGAGGCCCAGCACGCGGCCATCGCGCACCACCGCCAGCGGCGTGCCGCCGAGCTTGCTGATGCGCTCGGTTTCCAGCAGCAACTCAGGCGGCACCTCAAAGCCCTGCTGCTTGACGGTGGCCACCACCGAATCGACGGCGCCTTTGCGGATCGAGCGGCCATCCACATCCACACCGCTCATGCGGGTCTGCGCGGTGAAGGGCACGAAAGTGGCGTTTGCGCCGCTCAGATCACGGCCCCGCAGGCCGAACTGCTGCTTGGCCAGCACCACGATGCTGCGGCCTTCCGGCGTCTCGTCGCTGAGCGAGGAGAGCTGCGCGGCATCTGCCAGATCGCGCGCGTCCACACCCGGCATCGGCACAAACTCCACAGCCTGACGATTGCCCAGCGTGATGGTGCCGGTCTTGTCGAGCAGCAGGGTGTCGACATCGCCCGCCGCCTCCACCGCGCGGCCACTCATCGCCAGCACATTGAACTGCACCAGGCGGTTCATGCCGGCAATGCCGATGGCGCTCAAGAGCGCGCCGATGGTGGTGGGGATCAGCGTCACGAACAGTGCTGCGAGAACGATCAGGCTGATCTTGCCGCCGGCATAGGCCGCAAAGGCGGGGATGGTGGCTACCGCCAGCACGAACACCAGCGACATGCCGGCCAGCAACACATTGAGCGCCAGCTCGTTGGGGGTCTTCTGGCGCGAAGCGCCTTCCACCAGCGCAATCATGCGGTCGAGAAAGCTCGAACCGGCTGCGGCGGTGATGCGGATGACCAGCGTGTCTGACAGTACCCGGGTGCCGCCCGTGACCGCGCTGCGATCGCCACCGGATTCGCGCACCACGGGTGCGGACTCGCCGGTGATGGCGGCTTCGTCAACCGTGGCTACACCGCTGACGATGGTGCCGTCGCCCGGAATCACCTCACCGGCGCTGACGCGCACGAAGTCGCCCACCTTCAGCTGGGTGGCGGGCACATCGCTGGTGGTGGTCGCCGTCTCGCTGGCGAGCTTCTTGGCCACTGTGGTCGAACGCGTCTTGCGCAGGGTGTCGGCCTGCGCCTTGCCACGGCCTTCGGCAATGGCTTCGGCGAAGTTGGCGAACAGCACCGTGAACCAGAGCCAGACCACGACCTGCGTGGAGAACAGCAGTTTGGGCGCGCCAGTGAATGCATCGCGCAGGCAGAGCACGGTGGCCAACAGGGCCACCAGCGCGGTGATGAAGATGACCGGGTTCTTGGCGAGCGCTGCGGGGTTGAGCTTGAGCACAGCACCAATCAACGCCGGGCCGACGAGCTTTTTATCCAACAGGGATGCGGGTTTGTTTTTCATGTTTTTTATCCTTGCTTGTCATTCCTGCGCAGGCAGGAATCCAGGTGTCTGTCGGCTAGAAGGTCTGTCCTGCCAACATGGCCAGGTGCTCAACAATCGGCCCCAGCGCCAGGGCAGGGAAAAACGTGAGCCCGCCGACGATCAGCACGATGGCGATCAGCAAGCCCACGAACAGGCCATTGTTGGTGGGGAAGGTGCCGGGCGAGGGGGGGATGACGTTCTTGGCGGCGAGACTGCCGGCCACCGCCAGCAGCGGTACGATCATCGCGAAGCGGCCCACCAGCATGGTGATACCGAGCAGGGTGTTCCACAGCGGCGCATTGGCAGTCAGCCCCGCAAAGGCCGAGCCGTTGTTGCCGGCTGCACTCGTGAACGCATACAGAATCTCGCTGAAGCCGTGCGGCCCGGCGTTGTTCAAACCCGCCAGCATGGTCGGCGAAACACTGGCATAGGCCGTGAAGCCCAGCAGTACGGCGGGCACGCAGAGAATGGCGAGCATCACGAACTTCATCTCGCGGGCCTCGATCTTCTTGCCTAGATATTCCGGCGTGCGGCCCACCATGAGGCCAGCGATGAACACGGTGAGAAAGGCATAGATCAGCATGCCGTAGAGGCCGGCACCCACACCGCCGAAGATCGACTCGCCGAGCTGGATGTTGAGCATCGTCACCAGACCGCTCAGGGGGTTGAGCGAGTCGTGCATGGTGTTGACCGAGCCATTGCTGGCAGCCGTGGTGCTGGCCGCCCAGATCGCCGACTGGGCAATGCCGAACCGCGTTTCCTTGCCTTCCAGATTCGGGCCTTCCACGCCCATGGCGGCGATGGCGGGATTAGGGCTGGACTCGGCGGCGTAGATGGCCGCAATGCCCGCGCCCAGCAGCAGCGCCATGGCGCCAAACAGCGCCCAGCCCTGGCGCTCGTCACGCACCATGCGACCAAAGGTATTGGTGAGGGCGGCGGCAATCAGCACCAGAAACAGGGATTCGATGAAGTTGCTCAGCGCCGTCGGGTTCTCAAAAGGGTGCGCGGAGTTCACATTGAAAAAGCCACCGCCATTGCTGCCCAGCTGCTTGATGGCGAGCTGGCTGGCGACCGGCCCTTGCGCGATGAGCTGCGTTGCACCTTCGAGCGTGGTGGCTTCGGTGTAGGCCGAGAAGTTCTGCGGCACGCCGAGTGCCACCAGCACGAGGGCCGAGACGAATGCCAGCGGCAGCAGCACATAGAGCACCGCGCGCGTCAGGTCCACCCAGAAGTTGCCGATGCCCTGCGCCTGGCGTCGCGCAATGCCACGTGTGAGCGCCAGTGCCACGCCAATGCCGGTGGCGGCCGAGACGAAGTTCTGCGTGGTGAGCCCGATCATCTGGCTGAAGTAGCTCAGCGTCGTCTCACCGCCATAGCTCTGCCAGTTGGTATTGGTGACGAAGCTCACTGCGGTATTGAAGGCGAGGTGCGGCGCCAGTCCCGGCAGCTCTTGCGGATTCAGCGGCAAGCCCTGCTGCTGGCGCAATATGGCGTAGAGCAGCACAAAGCCTGCTGCGTTGAAGGCGAGCAGTGCGCCGGTGTAGGCGAGCCAGGTTTGCTCCTGCTGGTCATTCACACCAGCGAGTCGGTAGAAGCCACGCTCCACCGGCGACAAGAGCGGCGAGAGCAGCGTGCGCTCGCCCGTGAAGACGCGAAACAGGAAGCCGCCCAGGGGGCGCGTCAGCAGCACCAGGGCTGCGAAGTAGAAGGCTATTTGCAGCCAGCCGTTGAAGCTCATCAGAAGCGCTCCGGTTTAACCAGGGCGTAGGCGAGGTAGCCCAGCAACACCGCGAGCGTGAGCCCGCCCAGCAAGTCATCGAACATGGCGAAGCCCCTAGTGGCGGTTGCAGAACGCGGCATAGCCACACAGCGCGGCCATGCCTCCAAGACCGAGCAGCAGAAAAAGCACATCGTTCATGGCAGATACCCGCGGTGGTTTGACGAGGCGGCTATTGGGCGCCTTCAAGGCGTGAAGATTCGAGAGGGCGTTGCCTGCCCGTGCATAAGGGCGGCATAAAAATGGCGTATCGGAAGTGGCCGCGATGCCAGACATTGACGCGCGCTTGACCTCCTCTCGCTAAGCTCTTGACGCATGAATCCCCTAATGACTTCCCGCTGGCTGCGCGCTGCGCTGGCCCTGCTGGCGGCAGCCGTACTGCTGCTGCCGCTGCTGTGGATGCTGCCGGTGTCGTTTCACGCGCCGGGCGAGCCGCTGCGTGCGGCGGGTCTGGCCTGGCCGGGGGCGCCGTCACTGGCCAGCTATGCGCAGGTGTTCGAGTGGGTGCCCATGCTCTCGGGCCTGATCAACTCCCTCGCCTATACCGTGGTGGGGGTCGCCATCAGCATCGTCATGGCCTCGCTCACCGGCTTTGGCATCGCCAGACTCGATGCCACCCGGCTGGGGCTGGCGGTGGTGGCGCTGGTGGTGTGCGCCAGTATTCCGCTCACGGCCATCTGGGTGCCGCGCTTCGTGTTGTTCGAGTCACTCGGCCTCGCACGCAGCGGCCTGCCGCTGCTGGCCCCGGCCTTGTATGGGGCAAGCCCGCTCTTCGTGCTGCTCTACACCATGGCCTTCCGCCGCCTTGGGCCTGAGCCCTTTGAAGCCGCCACGCTCGAAGGCATTGGCCCACTGATGCAGTGGTGGCGCTACGCGCTGCCGCAAGTACGCGCCACCACCGTGGCGGTGGCCACCCTGGCCGCCATGCAGTTCTGGGGCGCGTTTCTGGAGCCGCTGCTGTATCTCGAAGGCGAGCGCGAACTCACCGCGCCCTTGCTGCTGCACGCGGTGGACCTGCTCGGCCCCACCCAGTGGGCAGTGATGATGGCGGGTGCCGCCCTACTCACCGCGCCCGTGTTGCTGGTGTTCGTCATTGCCCAGCCCCTGCTCAACAGCCTTTCCCGCGAGACCCCCCAATGAGCCGCTGCCTGCAACCCCTGCTGACCTTGTTCGCCACGGCCCTGCTGCTGGCGGGTTGCGGCAAGTCCGGCCACTCTGCCGAAGCTGGGGCGGCAAAGCCTGTGCGCTTGCAGGTGTTCGGCGACCCGGCCGAGATCACCGCCTACCGCGAGCTGATCGCTGCGTATGAAAAAGCGAATCCGGGCCAGCGCGTGGAGCTGCTGCCCGTGGGCAAGCAGGCCGACCACATGGCCAAGCTCAGCACCGCCTTTGCGGCCGGTAATCCGCCGGATCTATTCATTCTCAACTTTCGCCGTTTCGGCCAGTTTGCCGGGCGCGGCGCACTGGCTCCGCTGGCGGCGCAAATGACGGCCGAGGGCCGCTATCGAGTTGAAGACTTCTACCCACAAGCGGTGGAGGCCTTCGACTTTCAGGGCACGCAGTACTGCCTGCCGCAGAACGTCTCCAGTCTGGTGGTCTACTACAACCGCACGCTGTTCAAGGCCGCGGGCGTGGAAGAGCCGAAGAGCGACTGGCGGTTTTCCGACCTGATCACCGCCGCGCAGCGTCTGCGCCGCGACCACGATGGCGATGGCCGCACCGATGTCTGGGGCGTGGCCGTGCAGCCCTCGCTGATCCGCATCGCGCCTTTCATCTGGGGCATGAAGGGGGCCCTGGTGGATGACCTCAGAGAACCTAGCCTGCTGCGCATTGACGGCGGCAGCGCCGTGCAGGGCATGGCGCTGGTGAAATCGCTGGTGAGCGACTACCGCGTGGCACCGGGGCAGGCGGAGACTTACGCCGAAGACCCCGACAGCCGCTTTGCGCGTGGCGGGGTGGCCATGCTGCTGCAATCCCGCCGCTACACCGCCACGCTTCGGGACTTGGGCGCCAAAGCGCCGGACTGGGATGTCGCGCCCTTCCCGCTGCTGCGCGAGCCGGTGGGCGTGCTGCATGCCGATGCCTACTGCATGGCGGCCAAGGCAGCTGCGCCCGATGCCGCGAAGGCGTTCGTGCAATACGCGCTCTCGGCCGAAGGGCAGGCGCTGCTGGCGAAGAGCGGCCGCACGGTGCCCTCGCGCATCAGCGTGGCCACCTCACCAGCGTTTCTCGACTCCAGCCTGCCGCCCGCGCGCGCGCAGGTGTTTCTCGATGCCATTCCGCATCTGCGCCGCACGCCCAACACCGCGCGCTGGCACGAGGTGGAAACCATGGCCGATGTGCTGCTCGACGAATGGATGTATGAGCCGCCCATGCCCGGCGAGGCCGAGGGTACGGTGGGCTCCAGCCTGGCCGCCGCGCGGCTGATTGCGAAAACCGTGCAGCCCATCCTGCTCGAAGACCTGCGCGCGAATGCGCCCGCTGCCGCTGCCGGAGCGACACCATGACCACGGCAGCCGGACTGGTGCTCGATGCGGTGGAGGTTGAGCTGGGTGGCAAGCCGGTGCTGAAGGCCGTGTCGCTCACGGTGGCGGCGGGTGAGCGGGTGGTGCTGGCCGGGCCCTCGGGTTCTGGAAAATCCACCCTGCTGCGCGCGGTCGCGGGCTTGAGCGCGGTGCAGGCGGGCAGCATCCACCTCAACGGCGTGCGCATTGATGGCCTGCCTTCCGCGCGGCGTGACGTGGCCATGATGTTCCAGGGCTATGCCCTGTTTCCGCACCTCACGGTGCTCGACAACCTCAGCTTTGGTCTGCGCGCGCGTGGCACTTCGGTGGCGGAAGCCACCGCGCAGGCAGAGGCGGTGGCCGCCACTCTGGGTTTGAGCGCGCTGTTGTCGCGCCGCCCGGCGGCGCTTTCGGGTGGCGAGCGCCAGCGCGTGGCGCTGGGGCGCGCGCTGCTACGCAAACCGGGCGCGCTGCTGCTGGACGAACCGCTCTCCAGTCTCGATGCCCAGCTGCGCACCACGGCGCGCGCAGAGATCGTCCGTGCCCATGCCGGCAGCCAGGCGGCAATGCTGCTGGTGACCCACGATCAGGCCGAGGCCATGGCGCTGGCGGATCGCCTGGGCATCCTGCGCGATGGCGTATTGCAGCAGCTCGCACCGCCCCGCGAGATCTATGCACGCCCCGCAAATCGCTTCGTGGCGCAGTTTCTCGGCAGCCCGGCAATGAATCTCATGGAGGTTCGTCTCGCACTCGACGGCGGTCTGTGGTGGAAGGGCGCACGGCTGGCCGACCGCCCGCCAGTGCCCGCCGCACTCACGCCGGGCGGTGCGGCCACCCTGGGCTTGCGGCCCGAGCAGCTCAGCCTGCCGGGCTCGCGCTGGGCGCCGGGCACCATCGCCCAGGCCACACTCAGCGCACAGCTCACGGCCATCGAACCCGGCGGCGATCAGCAAACGCTGTGGTTCGCCGCCGAGGGGGAGCGGCTGGCCGTGAAGTGCGAACCGGAGTGGCCGGCCCGTGTGGGTGACACCGTGCCGCTCGGCCTGCATCTCGATAGCGCCTGCTGGTTTGCTGCCGACGGCGAAGGCCAGCGCCTGTGAGCGGCCGCTTCGTCACGCGTCTGCGCCCCTGGGGCTGGTCGCTGCCGGGGCTGGCGCTGTTGGCGCTGTTCGTGGTGCTGCCCGCATTGGCGACGGTGCCGCTGGCATTTCTGCACTTCGATGGAGTCTCGGCCGCCCGCTTTGCCGGCACCGACAATCTCGCCCGGCTCTGGGGCGACCCCTTGTTCTGGCAGAGCCTTTCCAACTCGCTGAAGGTGCTGCTGGTGTCGGTGCCGCTGCGCCTGCTGCTGGCATTGGGGCTGGCCCTGCTGCTGTTCCGCAGCGGCCCCGGCGTGGGCATTGGCCGCGCCGCGGTGCTGGCGCCGGGGGTCACGCCCGACATCGCCTGGGCACTGGTCTGGCTGTTTCTGCTCAACCCGCTGTACGGCCCGGTGGCGCTGATGCTGCCGCTGCTGGGCTACAGCCCCGCGGCCTGGCTCACCGACCCCACGGTGGCGCGCAGCCTGCTGTCGCTGATGACGCTCTGGCTGATTGGCGAGATGACGGTGGTGCTCATCGCGGCCCGGCAGGAACTGGGCCATGAGGTGTACGAGGCCGCCCGCATGGAGGGCGCCGGTCGCTGGCATATCTTCCGCCGCGTGACGCTGCCGCTGCTGATGCCGGTGCTGGTGCTGCTGGCCTGTCGCGATGCGGCGCTGAGCTTTCAGACCAGCCTCACGCCCGCGATGATCATCACCAAGGGCGGGCCGCAGTTCGGCACGCTGCTGCTGCCGCTGTATGCGTATCAGAACGGCTTCGAATATCTGCGTTTCGGCTATGCCTCGGCCATTCTGCTGGCCATGTTCGTCATCACCGTGCTGCTCATCGCCGTGCAGCTGCGCTGGTTAAGGCGCTGGTCCCTGCAGGGGCGCTGAGCAGCAAAAAGCCCCGCAGGGCGGGGCTTTTGGTGCAGATCAATCGATTGATCAATCGTCGCTGCTGGCGAAACCCAAGAGGTGCAGCACGCTGGTAAAGATGTTGTAGACGTCCAGATACAGCGCGATGGTGGCCATGATGTAGTTGGTTTCGCCGCCGTTGATGATGCGGCTGGTGTCATACAGGATCAGGCCCGAGAACAGCAGCACCGACACCGCCGAGATGGCCACAAAGCCCATGCTCACGTTCACGCCGAAGAAGCTGGCCGCGACCATGCCGAGCGAGGCCACCAACAACACGATCACACCCGTCATCAGGAAGCCGCCGAGGAAGGAGAAATCCTTCTTGGTGGTGAGCACGTAGGCCGAGAGTGCACCGAAGATCAACGCGGTGCCGCCGAGTGCCGTCATCACCAGCTGGCCGCCATTGGGCAGCTTGAGGTAGTGGTTCAGCATCGGCCCGAGGCCAAAGCCGAGCAGGCCGGTGATGCCGAACACCACATACAGACCCTTTTCAGAGTTTGCGGTGCGCGGCAGTGCGAACCAGATGAGGCCCATGGCGGCCAGCGAGCAGATGAGGCCCGTGAAGCGGGGCGCTTCCACGGCCATCGAAATGCCGGCGGTGACGGCCGAGAACAGCAGGGTGAGGGCCAGCAGCATGTAGGTGTTGCGCAAGACCTTGTGCGTGGCGAGCAGGCTGCTGGCTGAACCAAACTGGCCCGCGGTGGTGGTGCGTAGCGGTTGCTGCATGAAGTTTCTCCGTGGATGAACTTGGTGAAAACGGCGTCAGCCGCAATGCCGACGCGATCTATATTGTCTCTTGAAAGTGAATCTTAGAGTGCACGCAGTTTGCGGAGTTCCCGCACGGCCACTGCCAGGCGCTCGAAGTCGGCCGGGCCTGCGGTGCTCAAGTCCGCGATACGGCGTTCGGCAAAGCCCAGCTTGTCGGCGTGCGCGGCCAGCCACTGCTCCAGCCGTTCTGCCGGGGTGCCGGGGTGCTTCAGTGCCCGACCCGCCAGCAGGCGGTGGATATGGAACAGGTCATCGCGCAGGTTCTGCCGCGCCAGCGCATGCCATTTACCGCGCACCTGCAGGGCGTTGATGGCGCCATACAACCACAGCAGGCGGAAGCGCTCGGCGGTGGCGAAGTACACGGCGGCTGCATCGGCCAGCGTCACATTCGCCTCGTGGGCGAGATCGGTGATGTCCATCGCAGCACCCAGCACGCGGGTGGCGGCCAGGCGCTGCGCCAGCGGCTCGGGCACCTGCTCGGCCACCAGCTGCGTCACCGTGCGGTTGAAGTCTTCGAGATAGCTGGGCGGTAGCAGGCCCGGCAGCAGGGTCTCCAGCTCGCGGATGGCCGCGGCAAAGCGATCGACCGCCGCGAGCACGGGTTTCTTCGCATAGCCCGCCATCACCAGCCAGCCGGTGGCGTGCTTGAGCAGGCCTGCGGTGAGACCCACCAGCCGGTATTGCGTCGCGGCCGGCAACTGGCCATCGAGTGCTTCGATGGCCTCCCAGTAGCTGTCGCCCTGGAACACCTCGTGAGCCGTGGCATAGGCCTTGAGCACCTCACCGCGGTCGTGGCCGTGGTCCTCCGCAAGCCGGTGCGCAAAGCTCACGCCCATGCGGTTGGCGGCGGCGTTGGAGAGGATGGTAGCGATGATCTCGCGCTTGAGCTGGTGCTGTTTCAGCTCTGGCCCGTAGGCCTGCACCAGTGCGGGCGGGAAGTTGTCCAGGAGGTCCCGCACGAAGAAGGGGTCGTCCGGCATATCGCTCTTCAGCGTCGCTTCGAACAGGCTCATCTTGGAGTACGCGAGCAGTACCGAAAGCTCGGGCCGAGTCAGGCCCCGACCCTGACGGGCGCGCTCTTTCAAGGCTTCTTCATCAGGCAGGAACTCCACCGTGCGGTTGAGCAGGCCCTCGCGTTCCAGGGTGCGGATAAGTTCTGAATGCTCATCGAGCCGCTGCACGGCGGTGGCCTCCAGCAGCGAAACGGCCATCGACAGATCGGAAGAGCACACGTCTGAACTCCAGTCACAATGC
>CAMTXV010000100.1:0-5153 GCA_947085665.1 uncultured Sinobacteraceae bacterium
AAACGGGCAATAGCCTGGATGTGGCGGTCAACGGCCGTGGCTTTTTTCAGGTGCAGATGCCCGACGGCAGCGTCGCCTACAGCCGCGATGGCTCCTTCCGCACCAATCCCGACGGCGAGCTGGTGACCTCCGGCGGCCTGAAGCTGCAACCCAGCATCACCCTGCCGCAGGGCGTGCAGAGCGTGAATATCGGCAGCGATGGCACGGTGAGCGTCAGCATCGCAGGGCAGGCGGCTGCCACCCAGGTGGGGCAGATCCAGATCGCGGATTTCATCAACCCCGCCGGCCTGATGGCCAAGGGCGAGAACCTGTACGCCGAAACCGCTGCCAGCGGCGCGCCGCAGACCGGCACCGCCGGTGCTTCAGGCTTCGGCACCCTGGTGCAGGGTTCGCTCGAAGCCAGCAATGTGAATGTGGTGGAAGAGCTGGTGAACATGATCGAGACACAGCGCGCCTACGAGATGAACTCGAAGGCGATCTCGACCACCGACCAGATGCTGCAGTTCGTGACCCAGCGTCTTTAAGGAGCTCGTCATGAACCTGAGCCGCCACCGCCGTGCCCCGCTGCCCATCGTCTTCTTCGGGGTCAATGCCGTCACCTGTCTGCTGCTGCTCGCTGGCTTTGCCCTGCTGGCTGGCTGTGCCGCGGGGCCCATTCCCGAGGGCCGCATGCCGCCGCCCGCCATCACGGCGCCGCCCGTCGTCGCGGTCACCGCCAGTGAAGGCTCGCTGTACTCGCCCTACCGCGGCCTCAACCTGTTTGAAGACGTGAAGGCCCGCAACACGGGCGATCTCCTTACCGTGCTGCTGGTGGAGAAAACCCAGGCCAGCAAGAGTGCAACCACCTCCACCAGCAAGGCCACCAGCGCGGAGCTGGGGGATCTCACCGTGCTGGGGCAGGGCATTGGTTTTGAAACCGGCATTGGCGGCAGCAGCAGCTTCGATGGTGCGGGTGCTTCCGCACAGAGCAACAAGCTGGAAGGCAGCGTCACCGTCAGCGTGGTGGAGCGTTTGCCCAACAACGTGCTGCGCATCGCCGGCGAGAAGCGCCTGCGGCTCAACCAGGGCGAGGAAACCGTGCGTCTCGAAGGCCTGGTGCGCGTCGCCGACATCTCGCCCGGCAACACCATCACTTCAGATCGCATCGCCGAGGCCCGCATCGGCTACCAGGGCCGCGGCGCGCTGGCAGATGCCAATGCCAAGGGCTGGCTGGCGCGCTTCTTCGATTCGCCCTGGATGCCCTTCTGATGACCAACACGAGGCCTGCCGCCATGAACAGTTTTCTGTGGGGCTATATCCGTCACTGGCTGCTGCGCCTCGCCACCTACGGGGTGATCGCCTTCATCGCGCTGATGAGCGTCACCGCGCGCGCCGAGCGCATCAAGGACCTCGCCAGCGTGCAGGGCATTCGTGGCAACGCACTCGTGGGCTATGGCCTTGTGGTGGGCCTCAACGGCACGGGTGATCAAACCTCGCAGGCGCCGTTCACGGTGCAGTCGCTCAAGGCCACGTTGCAGCAGCTGGGCGTCACCATTCCGCCCAACGTCAACCCGCAGCTCAAGAATGTCGCGGCCGTCGCCCTGCACGCGGAGCTGCCCGCCTTCGGCAAGCCGGGGCAGAAGATCGACGTCACGGTGTCGTCCATCGCCAACGCCGGGTCGCTGCGCGGTGGTGCCCTGCTGATGGCGCCGCTGCGCGGTGCCGATGGTGAGGTGTATGCGCTCGCCCAGGGCAATCTCGTGGTGGGTGGTTTGGGCATTGATGGCAAGGATGGCTCGCGCGTCTCCATCAACATCCCCAGCGATGGCCGCATTCCCGGTGGAGCCACGCTGGAGCGTGCCGCGCCCACCGCCTGGAGTGCCGCCCCCGAGGTGCGCCTCAACCTCAACAAGTCCGACGCCACCACGGCGGCGCGTCTCGCAGCTGCGGTGAATGCCCGCATGGGTGCAGGCACCGCCGCCGCACTCGACCCCATGACGGTGGCCGTGCGTGCGCCCGAGAACACCGCGCTGCGAACCGACTATCTGGCCGAGATCGAGAACATCGAGGTCGACCCCGGCGAAGCGCCTGCGCGCGTCATCATCAACTCGCGCACCGGCACGGTGGTGATCAGCCAGCAGGTGACGGTGCGGCCGGCGGCGGTCGCGCACGGCTCCATCAGCGTCACCATCACCGAGCGCACTGCGGTCAGTCAGCCCGGAGCCTTCAGCGAGGGCAAGACGGTGACCAGCCCGCTCAGCAACATCGGCATCGAGCAGGGCTCGGGCCGACTGTTCAAGTTCGATGCCGGGGTGTCGCTCGACGCCATCGTGCGCGCCGTCAACCAGGTGGGCGCGGCCCCAGGCGATCTCGTGGCCATTCTTGAAGCCCTGCGCGAAGCCGGTGCCCTACGCGCCGAATTAATCATTATTTAATGAACAACATCGACGCCGGCAACGCCCTCAACGGCAGCGCGCTGTCCGCGTTGAAGCGCGACGCTGCGGGCGCGGGGCAGAGCGACGTGAATCTGCGCAAGGTGGCGCAGCAGTTCGAGGCGCTGATGACCCAGCAGATTCTGAAAAGCTCGCGTGCCAATGCGCTGGGTGAAGACCTGATGGGTGGCGCCGGGCTCGATCTCTACAAAGATCTATTCGATCAGCAGATGGCGCAGCAGATCAGCGCCAGGGGCTTAGGGCTTGCCGATGTGCTGGTGCAGCAGCTGCGCGGCCCCAGGCCGCCTGCCGAGGCCGGTGCGGTGACGCCGATGACCTTCACACCGACGGCGCCCAAGGCTGCGCGTGCAGAAGCTGCAGCACCCACAGCGCCACTCAGCGAGCGAGTGACCAAGTTTGTGCAAAGCATCTGGCGCCAGGCCGAGGTCGCCGCCAAGGCGCTGGGCCTGCCCACGGAAGCCGTGGTGGGCCATGCCGCGCTCGAAACCGGCTGGGGCGCGCACCAGCCGGGTGGCGGCAGCAACAACCTCTTCGGCATCAAGGCCGACAGCCGCTGGCAGGGCAGCAAGGTGAGTGCGCAAACCACCGAGATGGACGGGGGCCACACCCGCCGCGAGAACGCGCAGTTCCGCGCCTATGGCTCCACGGCCGAGGGCCTCGCCGACTACGTGCGCTTCCTGAAGACCAATCCGCGGTACTCGCAGGCCATCGGTGAAGGCGTGTCGTCTGAACAGTTTGCTGCCGGCCTGCAGAAGGCGGGCTATGCCACCGACCCGAACTACGCCGAGAAGTTGAAAACCACCATCGCGCGTGCGGCGGCTGCCAAGCCCGCGGCCCGCCCCGCCATTTGAGCGCGCTCGTCGCACCGCTCATCGGGCTTGCATGCAAAACCCTCAAGAAACTATGCGGCGGCTCGCTAACCGGCTTGTAGCAGCGGCGCGTCATCAACGAACCGCTGGTAGCCCTCCCGAAGAGAAATCCTTCTCCTAGGAATCACGACACCACGTCAGGAGTACAGTCATGGCCGCAGTCATCAACACCAACGTCGCGTCGCTGAATGCCCAGCGCAACCTTTCAGCCTCGCAGAACGATCTCAACACCTCCCTGCAGCGCCTCTCGTCCGGCATGCGCATCAACAGCGCCAAGGACGACGCCGCAGGCCTCGCCATCGCCACCCGCTTCACCAGCCAGATCCGTGGTCTGGATGTGGCCTCGCGCAACGCCAACGACGGCATCTCGCTCGCTCAGACCGCCGAAGGCGCGCTGGGCGAAGTGACCAACAACCTGCAGCGTATCCGCGAGCTGGCGGTGCAGAGCCGCAACGCCACCAACAGCCAGACCGACCGCGACGCCCTCAACGTGGAAGCCCAGCAGCTGATGAGCGAAATCAACCGCGTCGCTTCCTCCACCAGCTTCAACGGGGTGAAGCTGCTCGATGGCTCGTTCACCAACCAGTCGTTCCAGGTCGGTGCGAATGCGGGTGAAACCATCGACATCGCCAGCATCGTTGATGCGAGTGCTGCCAACCTGGGCACCTACACCCGTGCGGAAGTGACGGGCGTGGCAGCGACCACCTTCACGGCCATTGCCGATGGCGGCGTCACCATCAACGGCACCAGCGTGGGCGCCATTGCGGTGGCCACCTCGGCCAGCGAACGCGCCGGCGGCTTCCGCGATGCGGTGAACTCCGTGAGCGACACCACGGGTGTCTACGCCATCAACGAAACCTCAACCACCACCACACTGGTGTCTTCGAGCGGCGACATCGTGCTGGCGGGTGCCTCGGCCACCGCAGCCCTGGTGGGTATTGCGGCCGGCACCACCACGGCGGCAAGTGCGACGGGCTTTGCCTCGCTCGATATCTCCAGCGTCGGCGGTGCCGATACGGCCCTGCAGTCCATGGATGCGGCGCTGGAAGCGGTCAACACCACGCGCGCCACGCTGGGTGCTTACCAGAACCGCTTCAGCTCGGTGGTGGCCAACCTCGCCACGCAGTCCGAGAACCTCTCGGCTTCGCGCAGCCGCATTCAGGACGCGGACTTCGCCAAGGAAACCGCCGCACTCACCCGCGCGCAGATTCTTCAGCAGGCCGGCACCGCGATGCTCAGCCAGGCGAACTCCGCACCGCAGAACGTGATGTCTCTGCTACGCGGGTGAGGGCGGCCTAAGCGAGCACCGCTCGCGCAGGCGGTAGATCAAGGGGCAGCCTTCTCGCCAGGGATGGCTGCCCCGATTGTTAGAACTGGTCTTCAGAACTGGAGGACCCACTCATGTCCACCGAATCGATCAGCTTCACCCCCCCATTCAGCATCACGGCGGCCCGACCCGTCGTGCCCGTGGCCTACCGCGCCGAGCGCGAGCCGGCGGTGGTCCGCAACAGCCAAAGCACCGACAGCGACGCCGATCAGGCGCTGTCGCAGGCCGTGGAAGAACTCAACCGCTACGTGGCCGGCAGCCGCACCGATCTGCGCTTTGCGGTGGATCACGACGCCGGCAAGGTGATTGTCTCCATCGTCGATTCCGAAAGCGGCCAGGTGCTACGCCAGATGCCCTCGGTGGAGGCGCTGCGCATTGCCCACTATCTCGAACACGATCGCCTCGGCCTGATCCGCCAGCGCGCCTAGGAGCCCGCCCATGCCCACCATCTCCTCCGCAGGTATCGGCTCTGGCCTCGACGTGCAGAGCCTGGTGACCCAGCTGGTGGCCGCCGAGCGCTCTGCG
>CAMTXV010000101.1:0-30640 GCA_947085665.1 uncultured Sinobacteraceae bacterium
CTATCGCCCTCGACCTTGAGGTAAGCGGCCATGGCCGTCATCAACAAGTGCCTGCTTGCGCAGAGGCTGACGAGTTCTTTAGTGGACGCGATGCTGAGACCTTCCCTGGCCACAACGCTGGCTGGGTCACTGTGCGCCTGCAAGTTCAGCTGCCCGCTACCCGCGTGAAGGCGGATTCCTCGCTCCGGCAAGGTGCTGTCACCTGGCGCTGCAGCACCCGCTGTACAGAGTTGAATGCCGTTGGCGACGTGATGCCGGCTGGCGCCCTGTGACAGCAGCTCCATGCCAATGGCTGCCGTCGAATGCAATGTATGGCCAGCGCTGTAAATGCAGCTGCCAGCGGTGAGCTGTGCGAGGCCGTGCGTGGCGCAGTGGACGAGGTGTGGGCGCCGCCAGTGCAGTGCAGTGGTCTGCGTCTCGAGATCCCCTTGCAAGCGTCGACTCTCCGCAAGGATGTTCTCTAGCCCATCCCTTTGCACATCGCTTGCAGCAGCGGCCTCGGGTCTGGAACGATCCATCAGGCTCCCAGTGAGCCGCTCAGCCTGAGACAGCTGCTCAATAGCCTCACGAGCCTCCATATGCAGGCGGCCAGAACGGGTGCCGCCTGCGCCTGCGCCGGCAGAAACCAGCAGGCCAGCCCCGCCGCGCACAGCGGCGTAGGCGGTGGTGGCCGCACTGGCACCGTGGCCCAGGCCTTGAGTACGCCCATTGCCAGCAAGACCTTCACCGCCATGGTGCTGGCCACGGCAGTGGCCCAGGGTGAGGGTGCTGCCGTACTGGGTGCTGGCCAGCTGTGTACTGGACTGTGCGTGGGTATCGTCAAAACGCAGATGGTTGTAGCCGCCTTGCCCTGTGTTGCTTGCGTCCAAGGCCATGCTCTTCAGTCCTGAGAACACGGCGCCATGCGCATTTCCTGCAAACCAGGCAGGTGCACTCGCGGGGTGTGCGCAGGCGCTGTGGGTCATCACATTGCCCGGCGCATCGGCCTGACCCTCTCCGTTGTAGACCGCGCCGCTCACCACGGACCGATTCACATCGCCGTTGAGAAATTCCACCACGACTTCCTGCCCCAGGCGCGGGATGAAGTGCCCGCCCCAGTTGTCGCCCGCCAGCGGTGTCGCCACCCGCACCCAGGTGCCGCTGGCGTCGTTGCCGGGCGCGTTGTCTTCTCCACCAGGATGTACCTGACCACTACTGCTTCGCATGCCGCGCTGAAAATGAAACTGAAGCTTGACGCGGTGATCGCGGTCGGTGGTCAGGGCCATGCCCGGCACCCCCACCACGGTGGCGGTCACGCTGCCCTTCATGCGTGGTCTGCCCCAGTCCTTGCCCGGTGTATCGCAATGCTCAGGGGGCAGGCTGGCGAAAGGCAGGTGCAGTGGGTGCAGCTTGAGTGTGTTCTCGTAGAGCGCTGAATGTTGTGTGTTGGTTTGCTCCGCAGGCTGTTGTGATGACGACAGAAGGCGATCGAGTGCGGCCGAAAAATCGGCCGGCAGATTGTTGCGGGCCCGATGCTCTGCCTCGGTCACTGCAAACTGATTGTGCGCACTGCCCACGACAAGGCCGCTGTAGCGGGGGTGATCGGTGAGTGTGAATGTGCTGCCCGCCGCCAGTCGCCTCACTGTGCCGCCTGCCTGCACACTCACACGCGCTGCCGCAAGAGCTTCTACCCGGCGGCGTGCCAGTTGCTCGCCATGGCGGCGGTCTTGGTAGCGATAAACGCCGGGGTTGTCGTGTACGGTCAGCTGAGGCAGTGCCGCCTCGCCTTCTGGAAGACTGTGCGATACCGGCCGGGTATCCAGACTGGCGTAGTCCCAGCTCGCCAGCTCTACGGTCTGCGTCCCCAGCGCCGCACGGCTGACGATGCGTTGCAAGGTATCGGCCGTCTCGGTTGCTGCAGCTCGCTGAAATCGCAGCGCCCCCAGCGTTGCCCCCGTTGCCCCGGCCGCAGCCTGTCCGAAGGCCTGCGCGCTGTCGGCGATGACCCAGGTGTGCGCCTCCGTACTGTGCTCAAACCAGGTAAAGAGGCCTTCCTCCGCGAGCAGCCGCAGCACGAAGTCGTGATCACTCTCTGCATGTTGGATACAGAGGCTGCGCAGCGGTGGGCTGCCCTCACGCAGCATCCATCGCCAACGGGGCTGAAGCGCGCCCTGGCCACTGTAGTCGCCGAGGATGTCGTCAACGATGTCGGCCACGCTCTTGTTCTGGAACACGAAACTGTCACGGCGGTGGCGCAGCAAGGCGAGCCAGGGCTCCACCACCAGCCGATAGCGCGCGAATCCGCCATTGCTGCCCAGCTGCTCGACCGCGGTGACATGGCCGTGGAAGGGGCGCGTGACGTTGGGTCCCTGATCGGTCAGCAGCTCCAGCAGTGCTGGGTGGCCCAGTAGTGCTTGTGGATCCAGCTGTGCATCGGGGGAGAGCGCGAGGATTTCGAACCGGAAGCCCGTCACGCCAGGGCGCGCCGTACGGTGACCATCACTGACGCGCTCCACGCCGTAAAGGCGCTCCGCCAGTAGAACGTCGGGACCCAGGGACGTGTGCAATCGTAGCAGGCGGGTGTTCTGTGTGAAGCCAGTCAAAGTCGCCCGCAGGCTGGAGGCCAGCTGCTGGCCGTGATCGCCAATGTCTTCAAGCCCAGCACCTGCCTTACTCGCCAGCGGCGCCGCAGTGCTGAATCGGTTGGTCGCAAATCCGTTGATCTCCATCTGCGCGCCTTCATCGACCCTGGTGAAGTCAATGTAGAGCCGTCTTGCGGGTCATTCCGTGATGCCTGTCCTGCAATGGCGCTGTCGTTCCGGCAGTCCTCTCAAACGATGTCGTAGGTGAACTCACCCGTGCTGCGCACACCCACTTTGATGCGGCTGATGGCGCGACCCTCAGCCATGCGGCTCAGCACAGTCGTGGCAATTGCAGGTAGCAGCGTGGCGTTCAACAGGTGGTCGACATTGCGCGCGCCGCTATCAACCTCGGTACAGCGGGCCAGCAGGGCTTGGATCAGCGCCTTGCTGTAGATGAACTCTGCTTGGTGGTGATCTGCGATCCGTGCCCGGATGCGAGCCAGTTTCAGCTCGATGATCTTCAGCAGCACGCTGTCGGCCAGCGGATAGAACGGCACGGTTTTCATGCGTCCGAGAAATGCGGGCTTGAAGGCCTTGAACAGCTGTGGGCGGATCAGCTCGGCCAGGGCTTCGGTATTTGGCACGGCACCTTCGTCGGTGTTCAGGCAGGCCTGCATCAGCGCGGCGGAGCCAACATTGGAAGTGAGGATGATGAGCGTGTTGCGAAAGTCGATCTCACGGCCTTCGGCGTCTTCGAGAACCCCCTTGTCGAAAACCTGAAAAAAGAGCTCCAGCACATCTGGATGCGCTTTCTCCACCTCGTCCAACAGCAGCACCGAATACGGTCGACGCCGCACCGCTTCGGTGAGCACCCCGCCCTCGCCAAAGCCGACATAGCCGGGTGGCGAGCCCTTGAGTCCACTCACGCTGTGCGCTTCCTGATACTCGCTCATGTTGATGGTGATGAGGTTGCGCTCCCCGCCATAGAGCACCTCAGCAAGCGCCAGGGCGGTTTCCGTCTTGCCCACGCCACTCGGCCCTACGAACAGGAACACTCCCTTGGGTTTGTGCGGGTCTTCCAGATGCGCGCGGGCGGTGCGTACGTGCTGGGCCACCGCTTCCAGTGCGTGGTCCTGACCGATCACACGCACCTGAAGCCTCTCCTTGAGGCCCAACACAGTCTTCAATTCGTCGGCCACCATCCGGCCCAGCGGAATGCCCGTCCATCCAGAAACGATCTCTGTGGCCACGCGACCATCGACCTGTAGCGGCACCAGAGGGTGCTCGCCCTGCAGGCTGCGCAGTTCCAGCAGCAGCGATTCCAGCTCGGTATCACTGGAGCGCCGGTCGATCTGAGGCGGACGTCTGCCGTGACAGGACGCCGCCACTACTACAGACCCCTTTCCTTCGAGTTGCTGCCGGCGATGCAGGATCTTCTCGGCAACGGCTTTCTCGGCCGTCCAGCGTGCAACGGTGTCAGCAAGATGCTGGGTGAGTTGCTGCTGCTCCGCGTCGAGTGCCGCAAGCCGCGCACTCGCGTCGTGCACCATGACGGCATCGCGCCGCAGCGCGCTGCGCTCAGCGTCCACACGTGCGAGCGCTTTCTCGGCATCGTCGATCGCTGGCGGACGGCTACTCAGGCCCAGCGCCACACGGGCACAGGCGGTATCGAGCACGCTAATGGCTTTATCCGGTAGCTGACGGCCCGTGACGTAGCGCGCTGAGAGTCGCACCGCTTCGGTGATGGCTTCGTCGAGGATGCGCACCTTGAAGTGTCGCTCCATGAGCGGCGCCATGCCGCGCAGCATGGCGGCGGCCAGAGCTTCGCTCGGCTCCTCGACCTTCACGACCTGGAAGCGCCGGGCCAGGGCAGCGTCTTTCTCGAAGTACTTCTTGTACTCGCTCCAGGTGGTGGCCGCGATGGTGCGCAACTCGCCGCGTGCCAGCGCGGGTTTGAGCAGGTTTGCGGCATCGCCTTGCCCTGCGGAGCCGCCCGCACCAATCAATGCGTGCGCTTCGTCGATGAAGAGCACGATGGGATGTGGACTTCCCCGCACCTCTTCAATGACGCTCTTCAGGCGGTTCTCAAACTCGCCTTTCACGCTGGCGCCGGCCTGTAGCAGACCCAGATCGAGCACATGCAGGGCCACGCCGATCAGTGGCGGCGGCACGTCTTCAATGGCAATGCGCAAGGCGAGGCCCTCCACGACCGCCGTCTTGCCGACTCCCGCATCGCCGGTGAGGATGGGATTGTTCTGCCGGCGCCGCAGCAGAATGCCGATGAGCTGGCGAATCTCCGGATCCCGGCCGATGACGGGATCAATCTTTCCCTCCAAAGCCCTGGCCGTGAGATTGCTGGTGAACTGATCCAGCGCAGGCGTTCTGCCCAGGCCACGGCTTGGGAGGCGCTCGTCGTTTGAGATGGTGTTGCGATTAGCGCGGGTGGTATCGGCACAGTGTGGTGATGTCGTGTTCTCGACGGAAGTCGCTGTCAGCTCGGCAAATCGCTGCTGGAGATCCTCCAGCGGGAGCTGGAGAAACAGCTGGGAACCCCGCACGGCAAGCTGCCGCAGCTCAGCTGCGCTGATCAGCGCCATCAGGCAGTGGCCGCTACGGATGTGGGCAGATTCGGAATCCAGCGAGGCCATCAGCCAGGCTTGCTCGAAGAGTCTGGGTAGCTGGGGTGCGAACACTGGGGTACGGCTATTACCGGTTTTGAAGTGACTGATCTCCTGTCGCAAATCGCTCTCCAGCGCAGCGAGATGGACCCCATAGCAGCGCAATAGCAGCGGCAAATCACTATCGCTCTGTTCAATGAGTGACAGAACGAAGTGTTCGACATCGACCTCATAGTGACCTTGCGAAAGGCAGAGGGATGCCGCGCGCTCGGCGGCCTGGCGACAGCGGTTGTTGAGCTTGCTGATCAAGACTTCCAGATGGGTGCTCATGGCATGGGTCTGCGGTGTGGCTATGTGGGTCAGCCCCACTAATGAAGCTGCGGATGAACTTCGAAGCTGGCGCTGCGGAGGTCGGAGGTCGGCCTGTGGGTCCATAACCAGCTGTCGAGACCCAGCCGTAGCGCCTTGCCGGTGGTGAGTTGCGGGGCTGGCGCCGCGTGACTGCGCAGACTCAGTTGCACTTCGTATTCGAGCGTCACGCCGGTGAGCATGCCGAGCAGCTTGGTTAGAGACCGGGAGGCGCCGCCACCCGGTAAGAGGGCGTCGAATTGCGCCTTGTCGAGTGGGCCCATGTTCAGGCGTAGTCGGGTTTCCCGCTGCCATACGCGGCCCCCGCAAAGAGCGCCGGCACCGAGCGCGCCGCGTGCAGCACCGAGTGCGGTGCGCTGATAGGGTGGTACCTCAAACCAGCGACCAACAAACGGCTCCACCGTCACCGGCACTCGCAGATAGTCCTGCAAGAGCTGGCTGATGCTGTGGGCAGACTTCCCTGCGTTGCGCAGCGTGGTGGCGTAATAGGCCAGCGACTCATCGAAGACGCCAGCGCCGGGGGCGTCGCCGTCAGGTTCTCTCAGCCGGTTACGCAGCGCGTCGCCGCCGAGTCCGCTGAGGGCCAGAAGCCAGGGGAGATAGCGGTTCTCGGGATCTTGCTCGTATTGGCAGTGTGGTCGATTCCTGAGCCAGGCGCGGTGGAACTGCATGACCGCACGATGCGTGAAGAGATCGAGGAAGGCGGCAGCAGCCGTGTCACGGTGCAGGCTTTTTCGGTTGGCCAGCAGCTCGCTGTAGTAGCGCGGTAGAGCGCCGCAGTTGCCCGTGAGGCCAATGAACGAGGGTGTGAGCCTTGCCGAGAGTATTTCCGGTTCGCCCTCGCGAACGCCAGTCTCCGCAACCGATGTGGTGATGTGCAGCGCCTCAACCTCGCTGGCCGGAAACCCCAGCGCGAGGGAGCTGCTGAACCGCAGCGGCTCCGCTGCGACGGGTGAACCTGCAGGCGTCCGCTGACGAAAGTACGTGGTGAGAACCTGCACCGCTTGATGAAAATCGAAGCGATACGGAGCTTCCAGCAATCGCTGGATCAGGCCAGCGCGACGTCGCCGCTGCGAGGCAGGCATCGCAGAATCTCCTCGCCAGAGGTGCTGGAGCGAACCACCAGCCGGATGAAGCTATTGCTGTGGACATACAGCGATAGAAACCGCTCGAGTACTGCGGCGAACAAAGTGATGCCGATGCCAACATAGCTCTGCTCATCGAGCAGCAGCTCAATCTCAAGCCCCCGCACAAAGACCTGAAAGGGGTTGCCCGCCATCAACTCGGTCGTGGCGCGGTGGCTAATGCCCACCAGACCCTGCACCTGTCGCCGGTTCGCTGGACTGCGCGGCAGGTCATAGAGCATCAGGGTTTCCTTGAGGGCGGCGGTTCCAGCGCTGGTGAGCGAAAGATGATTGAGCGCGAGATGCGAGATCAGACGCCACTGTGCGCCTTGGCCGCGGCTGAAGCGGTAGGTGGGCGTGGGACGCCGCAGCAGTCGGATCTCCTTCGCCACCGAGCCGCCCTCCATGAACAGGTCGCCGCCTGGCAGCCCGTACGGCAGCTGCGAGGGCAGATCGCGATTCGTGCAGCTCAACTCGATTGAAAGGGTTTCCACCTTGTCGTCGAGCGGGTCGAAGTCGAAATCGATGATGGCGATCTCGTATTCGTGACCTGGGCTCAGGCTGGCGACCTCTTCATTGCGCTTCAGGTGCCAGAAACGCCCCTGCCCTTGCAGGGTGTCGGCATGGCGCAGAGAGAACATGGGGTGGTAGTCAAGAATCACCTCGCCGCGTCCAGAGGTCTCGATCTTTCGCACGGCCTGAACGCGATAGATTTCCGTCGTGTCGGCGCGCCGCGCATCGGCTACCACCGGATAAGTGCTGCGCCTGCGGGTGAAGCGAATCGGCTCTGCGTTCTGCTTGAAGAGGTTGATCACCGGAGTGCATCCCAGAAGAAAATTCTGCGCCGACAAACGCTCCAGAAGACGCACCTCTTCGGCGCCTCCGCGCGGACTTTTCAGCAGGCACTTCAATGTGAAGCGCTGGCACTGCGGCGGTAACAGCGTGCGCAATGCGGCGAACTGGATATCGATGAAATTGAACTTGTCGGGGAAGGCAAAGTATTCGCTGATCAGACGATATGCAGGCTGCGAGCGCGCGTCGTAGTCCAGAAGCGCCTCCTCTTCAGAAAAGCCCACGGGCGAGATCACGCCGGCGTTGGTCTCGATCCAGCGCTCGGATGGGTCGACCACCACGGCGAAGCCGATGCTGCGGGCGAATAGCGCTTCGCGAATCTGGCTGATCAACGAGCTATCGCCATCGAGGAACACACGCACCCGATCCTGCGGGAGGATGTCGAGCGGGAGCTGTGGCGAGCGGGTCTCGAAGCTCAGCGACAGCACATGGCTGGCCGTGGTGCTGCTGCGGAGGCCCCGGGTCGCGCTCACTGCGTCATCGAAGCTCGCGCCGGTGAGCGCGAGTGGCGAGAGTTCGACATCGTAGGTTGTTCGAAATCGACATGTCGTGCCGCGTGTCGGACGCGTGGAGAGCGGCGTGCCGCGTGGGATACGCACCGGACCAGAAAGCTGGGCGCCCACGCTGCCCGTATCAAAGCGCGCGATGGAGCAGGAAGGGAAGGGACGCAGATAGTGCGGGTAGAGCACCTCCAGAAAGGACTCGGTGAGCTCAGGCAAGTCATCCTCGATCTTCTTCGAGACGCGGGCGCTCAGCAGCGCGAAGGATTGCAGCAGGCGCTCGACGTGAGGGTCCTCGCAAGCCTCACCCGAGAGCAGCAGGCGGGTCGCCACCTTGGGGTAGCGCTCGGCAAACTCCCGCGCATGCCGCCGTAGAAAGGTCAGCTCCTTCTCGTAGAACGGCAGCAGGTCATCCATGGGCAAGATGCCCTGCGGCGAGACGACCGCGCCCCACCGAATACTGGAGACTGGAAGGCGACAACACCGCATCGAAGTTCACCGGCTCATCGGCAGGGTGAACCTGCAGTAGCGCCTGGATACTGAAGCGCAGTCTGTTGACGGCGGTGCCGTCCAGATCCAGGCCCACATGAATGCTTTTCAGCCGAGGCTCATGGGTGCTGATGGTGCGCTCCAGGGTCCGACAGATGCGATTCCGATCTGCCGGGCTTGCGAGGCTCAGGCCCACGAAATCGGTCATGCCGAAGCTGACTAGCGAGCGGCTGACTTCGATGAAATCGGCGTAGCGCTCCTCATGTAAACCAGCCCTGCTGTTGAGCAGGGCTTCCACGTCGCGTGCAACTGCATCCTTGAGGTCTTGCAGCGACCACCGTCGCAGGGTCACTGTCTCGCTCGCGACACCGGGCGAGTCATCCGAAAGACGATCGAACAGCGTCGGCTGAAAGCCTTTGTGCACAGGACACTCCTCGTGCAATCCATTGGTGGGGCAGCAAGAACAGCCTCGGCGGCCAGACGCGCTCAGCACGGACTGGGTTGAAACCTAAGGCGGGGAGCCATCACACCGCTTCGGTCGCCTTGTTCTTCGAAAGACTCCACATCTGCGGATTGCTCGCGCCCTTCTTGCCGTCAATCCCCTGCACGGTGTAGGTCCACTTCACGGAGGCGTACTTGAGGCCAAAAGACTCCGTGGGTAGTCCGTCGCCAATCACGGCAGGGGACACGCTGGCAACAATCGCGTTGTTGAGCAGTATTTCCAGATACTTGATCGGCTCCTTGCCGCTCTGGCGGTAGAACTCGATGGTGACCTTCTTGAAGGTATCGCCCTGGCTTGCGGCGACCCACAGCGAGGGGCTGGTGGAATCGAGATCCTTCATAAAGGTCATGTCGCCGTGCTCGCAACGCTCTGCGGTATGTCCACCGGCGGAGCTGGCTGTGGCAGAACGCGGCTGCAGGATCTGGTGACTCCAGGAATCGATTTCGAGCCACTTGGCGTGCTTGTCATCGCGAGACTCGCCTTCGATCTTGGTATCGCCGCCTTCAAATTTCATAAAGATGTACTTCATGGGATTTCCTCTTACGGGACGGAGTGGGAAGCAGGGGCTGCCATTCAGAGCAGCAGATCAGCTCACGGCTATGCGCTGGCCGACTGCGGAAGTTCAGCCACCAGCCGCAGCGAGACGGAAAGCTCATCGAGCTGGAAGTGGGGTCTCAGAAAGGCGACGGCGCGAAAGACCCCTGGTTTTCCGGGGGCTTCTACCACTTGGATGGAGGCTTCCCGCAAGGGGTATTGCGCTTTCACTTCCTGCGTGGCCGAGTCGTCCATCACGACGTATTGCGCGATCCAGTTGTTGAGAAACCGCTCTACGCTGGAGGCCGAGGCGAAGCTGCCGACCTTGTCGCGCATCATTGATTTCAGGTAGTGCGCAATGCGTGATACCGCGAAGATGTACTGCAGCTGCGTAGACAGAATAGCGTTGGCATTCGCCGAATCACTGCTGTATTTCTTTGCGCGCTGCGCCGACTGCGCCCCGAAGAAAGCTGCGTAGTCGGTGCCCTTGCAGTGCACCAGAGGCATGAAGCCGAGATCGCTCAGCTCCTTCTCGCGGCGGTCGGTGATGGCGATCTCGGTGGGGCATTTCAGAGCCACTTCGCCCTCATCGGTCTTGAAGGTATGGGAGGGCAGACCATCGACCAGGCCACCACCTTCAACCCCGCGAATGGCCGCACACCATCCGTGTTTGTCGAAGGCCTCGGTGAGGCGCACGGCAAAGGCGTATGCGGCATTCACCCAGAGATACTTGCTGTGGTCACTCCCGTCGACATCCTCGACGTAGTTGAAGCCTTCTACGCTAGTGCCGTCCTTCGGGTTGTAGGGCAAGCGGCCCAGAAAGCGCGGCAGGGTGAGGCCCACATAGCGGGCATCCTCCGACTCGCGAAAGCTTTTCCACTTGGCATATTCCACCGTATCGAAGAGCTTTGAGAGGTCGCGCGGCTTGCCGAGGTCAGTGTGGGCATCGAGTCCGAACAGTTCAGGCGAGGCGGCCGCGATGAAGGGCGCATGTGCGGCCGCTGCAACGTGAGACATCTCCTCAGCAAAGAAGACGTCCTCTGGCTGACGCCCCAGCTCGAAATCGCCGACCAGTGCACCGAAAGGCGCACCGCCGAACGTACCGAACTCCTCCTCGTAGACTTTCTTGAACAAAACCGACTGATCAAAGTCGATGGCGCTCTTGAAGTCGCGGATCAGATCGCGCTTGGGCGTATTGAAGACCTTGATCTTCATCATCGCGCTGGTGGAGGTGTTCTGGCAGAGGTATTCCAGCCCGCGCCATGCGCCTTCCAGTTTCTGGAACTCCGGCGCATGCATGATGATGCTGAGCTGGTTGGAGATCAGCTCATCCAGCTCGGCAACACGGGCGTCAAGCGTTGCAGAGAGATTGGCGGAAGGCACCATCGCGCCGGCGGTGATCTGTGTGACCAGCTCACTGATGATGTCCCTGGCGCGGGTGTGCTCTACCGGCGAGCGCGCCACCCGGCTCTGGACCACGATGCTGTCAAGCAGGCTGGCAGAAGGTTGGGGATGGTCGGCAGTCGTTGCAGTGCTTTGTGCGGTGTGTGCGTTCATGGTGGGGACCTGGTGGGCTTAGCGCGGGCTGTCATCGCTGCCGAGCGCAGCAATCTTGTCGGTGCTGGTGAGAACCTCCTGCAGAAGGTCTTCCAGCTTGTCGTTGCCGGCGAGCTTGTTGCGCAAGTCGGCGAGCTTGGTGCGTGCCTCCAGCAGCTTGCGCAGTGGCTCGACTTGCTGCACGACAGCCTCAGGCCGAAAGTCCGCCATTTCCTTGAAGGAAATCTCCACGGCAAATTCACCGCCGCTTTCAGAGAGCACGTTCGGTACGCGATAGACCGCGCGCGGTGACATTCCCTTCAGTACGTCATCGAAATTGTCGGCATCGATGCTGACGAACTTGCGGTCTTTCAAACGCGGTAGCGGCTGCTGGGGGCTGCCAGAAAGATCGCTCACCACACCCAGCACGAAGGGGATTTCCTTCTGCTCGGTGCCGTCGCCTTTCTCGATGTCATAGGTCAGCTTCACGCGCGGTGCACGCGCGCGGCTGAGTTTCTGTTGCACGCTTTGGTTTTTTGCCATCCTTGCTCTCCAGGGTCAGGAAATCAGTTGAGGTCTTTGAACGGGTTGCCGGGCTCTGTACTGGGCGTTTCTGCCGCTGCGCCAGGCTTTTTGTTCGGCTTTTGAGCGCTGCGCGCGGCGGGCTTGCGCCGTGGCTCCGTCACTACGGCGGTCGGGGCGGGCACCAAGCCCGAGGCGCTGGCTTGCTCGGCAGGCACCAGCACATCAGTCCCGAGCGAGGCCTTGAGCACGGCAGTCATTCGTTGCGCCTCGGCATAGGCGTTGTCTCCCATGCCCTGCTGCCCACGCAGCTCAGCCAGTCCGCCGATGGCAATGCGCAATGCGGAAACGATGGCGATGCTGCGCGCTTCTTGGTTGCCCGCATCGCGACTCTTCGCCTGTTCAGCAGATTGGATGGCTGCTGCGTAGTCGCCAGTCTGGAAATGGAGCTGTGCTTTCTTGATCCAGGGGCTGGCGGCGCTGGGATCCAGCGTCATCGTGGCGTCGAGCAGGGCGATGGCCTGGCCGGTTTGGCCATTCGCGGCCAGTGCATCAGCCTGTTGGATGGCTTGATCGAGTTCCTGGGGACTGAGCTGGCCCCTCATGCTGGCGCAACCAACGAGAACGCCGCCAGCGCTGACGAGAGCGGTGAGCAGTAGGGTGAGTCGTGGCAGGCGCATTTGAGGCTCCGGCAAAGCGGTGCAGGGTGATCGCAGTGATGAACCACAAGACGGAAAACTGGGAAACCCGTATCAGTTCACCTCCACCTCGTGAGCTAGCGTTGCTGCGCTGCCAGCCCTCGACGCAAGCCAAACGTAAGCGCCACGTTTGCAGCCAGACAGCGACTTGAATCACCACTCTTCAAACCTGGGGCAAGCGATGAGAGGCAGATCACTAATCGTGTGGACGGCCTGCACATGACTGGCGTCAGCAGGGTGGTGTTCGCGGGCTGTATTGCGGTCTTGCTGGCGGGTTGTGCAGCGGTGAACACGGTGGGAGCGCTTGCGGCCAAGCCGCTGGAATACCTGGGGCTGCTGGAATCCTCGGGGGAGGAGGCCCTGGCCGCTGCAGAGGCCACTGAGCACCGCAAGGCAGCACTACAGCGTGCGGCGATCCGCAATGTGAATCTCGCTGTCACCGGCGGCCCCAATCTCAATGTCGATGGAGAGGGCAACGGGCTTGCGTTGGTGGTTCGCTTCTATGCGCTGCGTGATGCCACTGCGTTTCAGCAGGCACCGTTCGAGACCTTTACCGATGCAGATCGAGCCGCCGAGGCTTTGGGGGTGGATGTGGTGACGGTGCGCGAGCTGGTGCTCACGCCCGAGCAGCGCCTGCAGTCCCTTCAGGTCATTCATCCCGAGGTGAACGTGCTGGGTGTGGTGGCCCTGTTCCGCCAGCCTGCCGAGGGCCGCTGGCGGTTGGTGTTTGACCTGCAACAAGCGGCACGAGAGGGCATCGTGCTGGGTGCCAATGCCTGCGCGCTGTCAGTCACCTCGGGGTTGAATGGGCTTGATGGGGCGGGCCTGCCCTGGCGGTTGCTGCCGGCGCGCTGTCCATAGCCGGGCGGGGTGGCGGAGGGCTAGACTCACCACACCGTGTTTCCTGAGGAGTCGCCATGCGCCCTGCCCTTCGCCCTGCTGTTCTGGCCGCCTTGCTTGGCCTCTTGCTGGCGCAGGCCGCCGGTGCCGGTGAACGCACCTATCGCTGGACGGACGAGAAGGGTCGGGTCCACTACAGCGACGTCAAGAATGCCAAGAGTCAGCAAGTGGAAATCAAGCCGGGCAGCGGGGTGTCAGACGCGCCGAAGGAGTCGGCGGCCAGCCAGGCTTCGCGCCAGCTCGAATGCCAGCGCAAGCGCGACCAGGTGGCGATTTACAACAGCTCGGCGCAGATCAGCGAAACGGACAACCTCGGAAACACCCGCACCTACTCGCCCGAAGAACGCCAGCAGTTGATTGATCGCGCCCAGCAAGCGGTGCAGGCGGCTTGCAGCCAGCCGGGTCTGGCGGCGCCGGTATCTGATGCCGATGCGCCGAACTCCTGAGTCAGTGAGTTTCAGTTCATTGGTTTCGCGACTGCTGCTGCCCTTGAGCCTGCTGCTGATGGGTGCAGCGCAGGCGGCTGGGGGCGGCGTCTATAAATGGGTCGATCGTGATGGCGTAGTGCGCTATGACGACCAGAGCCTGCTCGCCGAACGCATCACTCGCGCCACGATTGCCCGCGGCTCCGTGGCGGCGGATGCCCGCGCCACCGTGCCGGAAGAGCTGGTGGCAGCTGTGGCTCGTCAATGCGCTGACTTGCAGGAAAGGGCTGATGCCTATCGCGAGGCACGCTTTGTTTACGGCCGTGACCCAGTGGGCAACCAGTACCTGTTCAGTGATCGACAGGTGGCCCTAGAAGTGGCCCGCCTGCAGCAGCAGGCCCGACGCTATTGCCGGCCACTGGCTGCGCAGCATCTGCTGGCAGAAGTGCGCGCTGCCGAGCAGCTCGACATCAACGCTAAAACCGAAGCACCAGCCCGCTGAGCGTGTTCCAGCGTTGGTAGCGGCTGCCAAAGTCGGTGTCGGAGGCCACGTAACGCAGCTGCGTTTCTAGGGTGACTGCCGGAGTGAGCGCATAGCTCGCAGTGACGCTGCCGATATGGGTTTGCGCGTCGAAGCTGAACGCCGACAGCCCGGTAAACACATCGTCAGGCTGCACGGCTTCGGCATTGGCAAGAGCCTCGGTGCCGGGTACGCCGATGGAGACCACCGTACCGTCGCGATACTGGTAGGCGAGGCTCAGCCGCAGGCGCTCCTGCACCTGCCAGTCGAGTGCGATCTCCGCACTGCGCCAGTCGGTATCGAAGGCCTGGCTATTGCTGCCGCGCCAGACGCTCGCCAGCGCTCCCCGCGCCGCCAGCTGTGTGGTGAGCGCTTGTTGCACAAAGAGCTTGCCCCGCGCCTCCTGGGTATCACGCAGTCGGCTGGCGAACTGATGCGTGCCCACCCCGAGCGAGAAGCCGAGCATCGGCGTGTGGAACGCACGGCCGGGCCGCAGCAGCAACTGTCCATCCACCCCGGCGGCGAATTCGTTGAGGCCCTGATAGCGGGCATGGAAGCGGCCATCCACACGGCTGATGAGCCGCAGCGAAAGGCCGTGATCCACGGCGGCGCTTACCACCTGTGCAAGGCCCAGTTGCAGCGCCTGTTCGGTAAGGCGTTCGCCGCCGTCACGCGCCGTGGTGATGTTGTCGTCGGTGACCAGACCGACATCGGCGAGACGGACGACGCGGGCTTCAGCCAGAAAAGGGGTTGCACACAGCAACAGCAGAGTGAGGGAGGTGATGCCTTTTGAACGGGCTTGCATGCGCGCCTCTGCGGCTGAAGGGGGTGATGGTGCCGCGACCTGTGACGAGAGCCGCGTGCGCATGGCAGATTAGCGACCACTTGCAGGAGACAGCAATGCAGCCCAGCACCCCAAGGCCAGAAATTCAGTCCGACGCGCACGACGCCGACCCGCGCCGCCGCTGGCTGCTGCAGGCGCTGAGCGCCGGCTGGCTGGTGGGCGGCACGGGCTGGGCGCGCGCCGATACCTTTGGCGCGGTGCCGCGCAAGCTCCCCGAGGGCAAGAGCATTTTTCAGATTGACGGCGATGTGCGCGTCAATGGCCGCCGCGCCAGCCGCAGCACCCTGCTCAACCCCGGGGATGTGATCGAAACCGGTAGCGATGGTCGTCTGGTGGGGGTGATCGGCCGCGATGCCTTGATATTGCGCCCACAGAGCCGGCTGGAAATTGGCGGTGCGGCTAGCGTGGCGCGCGGGTTCTTCCGCTTGGTGAATGGAGCGATGCTCAGCGTGTTCGGCAAGCGCGACGATACCTACGAGATTCGCACGCCGGTGGCCACCATCGGCATCCGCGGCACGGGCGTGTACACCGAGGCCGATGCCGAGAAGAGCTATGTCTGCCTGTGTTACGGCACGGCTGATCTCACCCCAGTCAACCGGCCTGAAGAGCAGCAGCGACTGACCACCACGCACCACGAGCAGCCGATGTTTCTCTATGGCGATGCCACCGCCGGCAAGCACATGGCGCCAGCGCCATTCTTCAACCACACCGACCTCGAACTGATGACGCTCGAAGCGCTGGTGGGCCGCACCGTGCCGTTCGCGGTGCCCGAAGATCCCTACGCGATGCCGCGCAGGGAGTATTGAGAACCTGCTGTTTTAGGCAATGGCTTTCTTGACGTAGGTGGGCAGAGCGAAGGCGCCCACATGAGTGTCGCGGTTGTAGTACTGGGTGTCGAGGTCATCGACCTTTTCAAGGCGTGACACCTTGGTGCCGGCCTTCTTGAAGGCAATCGAACCGCTCCACCAGCCGCTGGGGTAGATCACCTGCGGGAAGTGCAGCATGGTCGTTTCGGCAAAGCCCGCATCCTTCATGGCTGCGTGCATTTCCTTGATGAGTTCCAGGTGCAGCAGGGGCGATTCCGACTGCTGCACCAGCATGCCGTTGGGCTTGAGCGCCTTGATGCAGTCGAGATAGAACTTCTTGCCGAACAGGCCTTCAGCGGGGCCCACCGGGTCGGTGGAGTCGATGATGATGACGTCGATGGAGCCTGGGGCAACGTCCTTCATCCAGGCAATGCCGTCGCCGAAGAACAGCGTGGCGCGGGGGTCGTTGTTCTTGTCGCACAGCTCGGGGAAGTGGATTTCAGAGAGACGCGTGACGCGCTCGTCGATCTCGACCTGGGTCGCGCTCTTCACTTCGGTGTGCTTGAGCACTTCGCGCAGCGTGCCGCAGTCCCCGCCGCCGACGATTACCACCGTCTCGGGATTGGGGTGCGAGTTGAGCGCCGGGTGGCTCATCATCTCGTGGTACAAAAAGTTGTCGCGCGTCGACACCATCGTGCAGCCGTCGATGGTCATCAGCTTGCCAAAGGTTTCGGTCTCGAAGATCTCGATCTGCTGGTAGGGCGTCTGCTCGCTGTGGATCTTCTTGGCCTTGAGAGAGAAAGCGGTGCCGGTGGCATCGATGGCTTCGGTGAACCAGGTTTGGTCGAGAGACATGGCGAGCAGTGGTTTATTCGTAAAATGAAGGCGCGAGTATAGAGGCTCGTCCTGCCCCCTTCGGTGAATCTCCTGTGACGCACCCCGTAAAGCCCTACACGCCCGAGCAAGCCCGCGCCCGCTACAACATCCCGCAGTGGTCTGAGGGCTATGTGGATGTGACACCGGACGGCCATTTGACCGTGCAGCCTTTCAAGGAAGGTGTGGCAATCGACCTCTTCGCGCTGGCCGAGCGTCTGCCCAGTGAGGGGCTCGACCTGCCAGTGCTGGTGCGCTTCACCGACATCCTGCGCGACCGGGTGGACACCCTCACCGGCGCCTTCTCGCAGGTGATTGCGGAGTACGAGTACCGCGGCCAGTACACGGCGGTGTATCCCATCAAGGTCAACCAGCAGAAGGCGGTGGTCGAGGCCATCGTGCAGCACGGTGGCGCGCGGGTGGGCATCGAGGCGGGGTCGAAACCTGAACTCGCGGCGGTGCTGGGCGTGGCGCTGCCGGGCAGCGTCATCGTCTGCAACGGCTACAAAGATCGCGCCTACATCCGCCGCGCGCTCATCGGGCAAAAGCTCGGCCACAAGGTCTACATCGTGGTCGAGAAGCTCAGCGAGCTGCCGCTGGTGATCGAGGAGTCGAAGAATCTCGATGTGGCACCGCTCATTGGCCTGCGCGTGCGGCTGGCCAACATGAGCGAGTCCACCCAGCAGAATACCGGCGTGGAGAAGAGCAAGTTCGGCCTCACCACGCCGCAGGTGTTGCTGGCGCTGGAGATGATGCAGAAGGCGGGCCTCGCCGATGCGGTGCGGATGATCCACTTCCACCTGGGCAGCCAGGTGGCCAACGTGCAGGACGTCGCGCGCGGCATGCGCGAAGCGGCGCGCTTCTATGTGGAGCTGCGTCGGCTCGGTGCGCCGATTGACGTGGTGGATGTGGGCGGCGGCCTGGGCGTGGACTACGAAGGCACCCGCTCGCGCAGCCATTGCTCCATGAACTACTCGGTGCGCGAATATGCGCGCTCCATCGTGCGCACGCTGCAAGAAATCTGCATCGAATGCGGCGAGCCGGAGCCGGCGCTCATCAGCGAATCCGGCCGCGCGCTCACCGCCCACCACGCGGTGCTGATCGCCAATGTGGTGGACAGCGAAGTGATCGGCACGCCGAAAATCAGCAAGCCCGCCGCCGACGCGCCACCCGTGGTGCTGGAGTTGTTTGACTGCTTGAACGAACTCGTCGAGCGCGGCCCGCTGGAGAGCCTGCACGAGGCCGACACCCTGCTGGCCGAAGCCCATGCGCATTACGCCGAAGGCAAGCTCACGCTCACGCAACGGGCCTGGTGCGAGCAGGCCACGCACGCCATTGCCCGCAATGTCATTCCGATGCTCGACATCGAAGTGCGCGCGCATCGCGACGCGCTGGACATGCTGCGCGAGCGGCTCAGCAGCAAGTATTTCTGCAACTTCTCGGTGTTCCAGTCGGTACCCGATGCCTGGGCGATCAGCCAGGTGTTCCCCATCGCCCCGATTCACCGCTTGAACGAGGAACCCACCGAGCGCGCGCGCCTGTGTGATCTCACCTGCGACAGCGACGGCCAGCTGGAAACCTATGTGGACCGTGAGGGCCTGACGCCCACGCTGGCACTGCACGCGCTGCGCGAGGACGAGCCGTACCTGCTGGGCCTGTTCATGGTTGGCGCCTATCAGGAAATTCTGGGCGACATGCACAACCTCTTCGGCGACACCAATGCGGTGAACGTGGTGCTGGATGCGAAAGCACCCGGCGGCTGGCGGCTGGATGCGCCGGAGTACGGCGACCGCACCGATGAGCTCTTGCGCTACGTGCACTTGGCCCCCGAGGAGCTGGCCCAGAGCTACCGCAAGAAATTTGCAGCCAGCAATCTGCCGCTGGGTCAGCGCAATGCGCTGCTGGCCGAGCTGGAGGCGGGCTTGAGTGGCTACACCTACCTGAGCTGATTCTCACAAAGCTGATAAACGGTCGTATCCCGCTCCCCAGATGGTGCGTTTGATGCCTATCCGTGCCCGGGTCACCCCTTGAGCAGGATGCCGATGGCCCTTGGCCACGGCGGACATCCAAACCTGAGGAGTAGAGATGCTGCGTCGTTTTCCCCTGGCCGCGTTGACGGCTGCTGTTGTGCTTTCGGCCTGTGGTGCCGGTCCCGCCACCGATCTGCCGGGCGTCACGCCGGGTCCTGGCCCCGTGCTGGTGCCGCCGCCCGACAACGACCCCGTTGCCAAGAACTGCGTGGACGCCAACACCGTCATGCAGGAGCGCGTGGCCCTGCTGGGCGATGCCGAGCTGCACGAGGTCATCGTCACCTTCAAGAGCAAGGGCATTGCCGCACCCCAGCTGGGCCTGCTGAAAACCCTGGGCTTGGGCGGTGCGCACTTCAAGCGTCTGCCCATCGCCGGCGTCACCGCCACCCGTGCCCAGATCGAGGCCCTGCAAAAGAGCCCGCTGGTGCGCTCGGTGCGCTTCAACGACCGTCTGACCTATGACGACGACGTGGCCCGCAACCTCACCTCGGTGGATTCCGCCCAGGCCTCGCCGCAGCTGGTGAATGCTGCCGGCGAACCCATCACCGGCAAGGGCGTGGCCATTCTGGTCAACGACTCGGGCCTCGATGCCACGCATCCTGACCTCGCCTTTGGCAGCAAGGTGGTTGCCAACGCCGCCGGCTACACCAATCTGCGCGGCCTGCTGGATCTCGGTCTGGCCGAGCGCGAGATGTTCCCCTTTACTCCCGCCGAGGGCATTCCCAACACCGACGTCGGCGGCAGCCACGGCACGCACGTCTCCGGCATCGCAGCCGGTGATGGCACCGCCAGCGACGGCAAGTTTGCGGGTGCCGCCAAGGGCGCCAGTCTGATCGGCTATGGCTCCGGTCTGGTGCTGCTGGTGCTCGATACCGTTGGTGGCTTTGAGTACGCCCTGCAGATTCTCGACGAGCACCCGGAATACAACCTGCGCATCGTCACCAACAGCTTTGGCAACACCGGCGATATCGATACCTGCTTCGACCCCAACGACCCCACCAACGTCGCCACCAAGACGCTCTCCGATCGCGGCGTGATCGTGGTGTTCTCGGCCGGCAACTCGGGCTCGGGCCACGGCACCATTACCGGCAACTTCAAGAAGGCCCCGTGGGTGATGGCTGCTGGCAATGGCGAGAAGTCGGGCCTCTTGGCGCCCAGCTCCTCGCGTGGCCGCCTGAATGGCGGCGTGTACGAGGTGGAAGTGGATGGCGAAATGCTGGTGGTGGAAGACCGCCCCACGGTGGTCACGCCTGGCACCAACTACATCTCCACCCGCGCGGTTGCGGCTGATCCCTTCACCCCGCTGGATACCTCTGACGACATCGCCCAGGGCGATATTCCGCCCGAGCAGCTGCCGTTCTACACCCACAAAACCGGCACCAGCATGGCCGCCCCGCACCTTGCGGGCCTCACCGCGCTGCTGCTTGAAGCCAATCCGGCGCTGACCTGGCGCGAGGTGAAGGCCATCTTCAAGGCCACGGCCACCAATATGCCGGGCTATGCCGCCTGGGAAACCGGCGCGGGCTTTGCCAATGCCGAGGCCGCCATTGCCATGGCACTGAAACTGCGCAGCGACTACGGCAGCACCAACCGCCTGCTGCGCGATTACTACGCCACCACCGGCTTTGCCGGCAGCAAGACCGAAACCTTTGATCTCCTCTTTGAACCCACCGGCGCGCTCAGCACCGTGGGTGAGTTCGAGGTGGGTGCTGACACGGCACTGGTCGTGGCCAAGTACTCCATGCCGGACGCTCCGGTGTGCACCTGCGCGGTGCGCCTCACCGACCCCGCCGGCAACAGCTATGGCTCCAGCATTGCGCTGCCGGTGCTTGGCGCCAACGTGGCGGCCACCGCACCCGGCATGGCTGGTACCTGGACGGTGGAAATGCGCGGTGTCGGCTCGGTGTCTGGCGTGGCAGTGGACCCCACCGGCATGAGCAATGGCATTGCCCCGCCCGCCACGGCAGAGGTGAAAGTCGAGCAGTTCCTCTCCGGCACCCCCACGGGCCTGGCGGATGCCGTCGCGCATCCTCTGGCGCAGCAGATCGAGTTCGCCGTGTCACGCCGCCTCATTGATGGCGCCGGCCCGAATTTCCAGCCGGATGAAACGCTCACGCGCGGTCTGTTGGCCGACTACCTGATGAGCTGGGGCGTGCGCCAGACCCGTGCGCTGGATGTGGTCAGCGCCTTCAACGACGCCACCGCCACGCCGGTGCTGTCGCTGGCCGCCGAGGCGGTGACCCGCAAGGGCCAGCTGCTGCTCGACCGCAACCTCGAAGCCGCGCCGCTGATGCTGCTGGATGGCGCGAGCTTCAACCCCAGCCTGCCCGCCACCCGCGAGCAGGTGGCCTACGCGCTGGTGCAGGCCACGGGTCGTGAGGCCGTGGCCCGCGCCATTGCCGCCGATGCCCCGCTGATGGCGACCGATGCCGAGGGCAATCCGGTGCCGGTGGCTGACGCCGCAGACATCGACCCCGCGCTCAAGGGTCACCTTGCCGTGGCACTCGCGCTGGGCATTCTTGATGCCGAGATTGTCGAAGAGAACGGCAGCAAGGTGGCGCGCATCCAGGCCAAGGGCACGCTCACCCGCGCCCAGTACGCGGCCTTTGCGGCCCGTGCCTACGGCAGCGTGACTTTCCCGTCCTGATTCCCCAGCAGGCAGAAAAAAGCCCCGGCATGCCGGGGCTTTTTTGTGGGCGAAGACCCGCGCAATCAGAGCGCGGCGAAGCGGTCCGTCGCTTCGATGAGTGCCGAGAGCGTGCCTTTCTCGCTTGCCGCATGTCCGGCATCCGGCACCACGATGAACTCGGCCTCGGGCCAGGCGCGGTGCAGATCCCAGGCCGATTTCATCGGGCAGACCACGTCGTAGCGGCCCTGCACGATCACGGCCGGAATATGGCGGATCTTCGGCACGTCGCGCAGCAGCTGGTCTTCCGCCTCGAACCAGCCCTTGTTGGTGAAGTAGTGGCACTCGATGCGCGCGAAGGCATCGGCAAAGCTGTCGTTGCCATAGCGCGCCAGCATGTCGGCGTTGATCAGGAGCTTGCTGGTCGCACCCTCCCAGGTGCTCCAGGCCTTGGCGGCGGCGGCGCGCACTTCCGGCAAGGGTGAGGTGAGGCGCTGGTAGTAGGCCTTCACGAAATCGCCACGCTCCGCTTCCGGGATGGCATCGCGGTAGGCCTCCCACTGGTCGGGGAAGATGTAGCTGCATCCCTGCTGATAAAACCAGTCGATCTCCAGCTGCCGCAGCAGAAAGATGCCGCGCAGCACCAGCGCCTTGGTGCGCGTCGGGTGCGCTTCGGCGTAGGCCAATCCCAAGGTCGAACCCCAGCTGCCGCCGAACACCACCCAGCTGTCGATCTTCAGGTGCTCGCGGATCACTTCCATGTCTGCGACCAGATCCCAGGTCGTGTTCTCTTTCAACTCCGCGAAGGGGGTCGATTTGCCGCAGCCGCGCTGGTCGAACAACACGATGCGGTACTTCGCCGGATCAAAAAACTGCCGCTGCCAAGGCTCGGTGCCGCCGCCGGGGCCGCCGTGTACAAACACCACCGGCTTGCCCTGCGGATTGCCGCTTTCTTCCACATAGATGTTGTGCAGCGCAGAGACCTGCAGGCGGTGCGTGGCGTAGGGAGCGATGGCGGGGTAGGGGTTGCGCAGGGTCATTGCGGACAGGGGATTGGATTTGCCGCGAGCTTAGCGGATGCGCTCAGCGCCGATCCCAGTCCGAGGCGCCGCTGCCGCCCTGCAATCCCAGCCAGGCCGCGAGGGCAATGCTGGCAATCACATCCAGCGTGAGGAAGAGGGTGAGGCCGAGTGAGGTGGTATCCATCGTCTGCTCCTTGCCCGGAGAGGGCCTTGGGTGGGGTGACGCTGGCAGAACGGGATCGGCTGGCGCGCTGACGATAATGAGATGCGGCCGCAAATGCAATTGATTCGCATCTATAATGCGCGTCCTCCCCGCCACGACAAACCCGGCATGTCTGCTTCGGCCTCCCTCAAGCCTCTGGCTGCCGCCCTGTTGCTGGCCGCTTCAGACTGGGCTGCCGCGCAGGCGCAGGACGAGGTGGCCAGCATTCCAGTGCAGGCGCTCCCCAGCCCGCTGGAATCAACCGTCGCCACCGAACAGAACGCGAGTGCGGTGCAGCTCGAAGCCGTGGTCGTCACGGGCGAAAAACTGGGTCGCAAGTTGAGCGAAACCAGCACCAGCGCGGCCATCATCCGCACGCGCGACATCGAGGCGCAGGGCGACGGCAAGTTGCAGGAGGCCGTGAGCCACAGCGCCAACGTGGTGCGCGCGCAGAGCGACCGGCAGATTGCGATTCGCGGCGTGCTGCAAAACGGCATTGCGGGCGAGGGCGAGACCATCAGCGTCATCGTCGATGGCGTGGCCCTGCCGCAGCGCGCCGCCAATTTCGGCGGGCCGCTCGGCGTGTTCGATGTGCAGCAGATCGAGGTGCTGCGCGGCGCGCAGAGCACCACTCAGGGCCGCAATGCGCTGGCGGGCGCGGTGGTCATCACCACCCGCGACCCCGCCGAGGACTACGACGCCAAGGTGCGCGTCGAGCGCGCCTCGCTCGATGGCAGCAGCATCGCTTTTGCGGGCGGCGGCGCGCTCATCCCCGGCTGGCTCTCAGGCCGTATCGCGCACGAGCAGCGCTACTTCAAGAACAACATCGTCAACACCACGCGCGGCGAGAACGACGCAGGCCGCGAAGACACCGAAACCTCGCGCGCCAAGCTCTTGCTCACCCCGCCGATGTGGGCGGACTACCGTGCGCTGCTCACGCTCGCGCAGGCCGACAACGAGTTCGGCGACAACCTGCACGACTCCACACAAAGAGAGCGCACGGAGACCGCAAACGAACGCTATTCCGAAACCTACCAGGGCGATGTGTGGAGCCTGCAACAAGGCCTGCAACTCGGGCGCTTCAAACTCGATGCCATCACCGGCTATGCACCGGGGCGGGACTTTCGCTTCGCGGATTTCGATCGCACCGAGCGTGAAGGCGGCTCGGCGATCTTCGACTACCAGGAGGCCAATCGCAGCCAGGAGCTGCGCCTTGGTTTTCAGGGCGACTCGCTGAAGGGCCTCGTCGGCATCTATGTCGCGCGCATCGAGCAATACGCCTACAACGAGACGGTCGATCCCATTCCGGTGGGCGGCGGTGCGGCGCTCCTGAGCGGCTTTCAGTTCAGCGACACCACCCCCGAGACACAGGCGATTTTCAGCGAGGTGGACTGGACCTTTCTGCCGCGGCTCACCGCCACCCTCGGCCTGCGTTACCAGGTGGAAGACAACGACCGCCGACAGGTTTCACAGCTTGATGTGGCCTTGAACGGCGGTGCGGCCGGGCTGCCGGTGGCAGTGCCCATTCCCGACGCGTTGGCAGACCAACTTGCCGTACTCGCGCCCGACACCCTGCCGCCGGACTACGACGTGTCCGCTCAGACGCGCTTCCCGGTTCTGCTGCCCAAGGCCGGGCTGGCCTGGCAGATTGCAGAGGACCATCGCCTGGCCCTCACCTACGCGCGTGGCTATCGCAGCGGCGGCACCAGCGTCAGCTTCTTCGGCGGCGAGCGCAGCGATTACGACCCGGAGTTCACCCAGACCGTCGAGCTGGCTTTGCGCTCGGCCTTTCCCAGCGTGCGGACGCAGCTCAACCTCAATGTGTTCTACACCCAATGGCGCGACCAGCAGGTGACGATTGGCGAGTCCACCAGCTTCTACACCACCACCGACAACGCGGGCCGCTCGCACCTGTCGGGTGCCGAGATCGAAGTGAGTGCGCGGCCCTTCCGCAGCGCCCTCGGCGGCTGGCTGCGCGGCTTCGAGCCGTTTGCCTCGCTGGGGTACCTCGATACCGAGTTCGACGAGTTCACCAACAACGGCGAAGACTTCAAGGGCAATCAGTTCCCCTTCGCGCCAAACCTCACTGGCGCGCTGGGCGCCCACTACCGGCGCGGCGGCTTCTTTGCCTTCGCGGCTGCCACCTACAACAGCGCCTACTTCGGCCAGGTGAGCAATGACGAGTCGAGCCGCGTGCCGGCAAAGACGCTGCTCAACGCGCGTCTCGGCTATCAGCTGAACGGCGTGCGGCTGGCCGTGTTCGGCCGAAACCTCACCAACGATTTGAACCTGCAAGACCGTTTTCTCGCCGGCCCCGCCAGCAACCAGCGCGTGGCCAAACGCTACGGCGAGCCGCGCCTGTTCGGCGTGGCGGCGGAAGTGCAGTTCTGATGCCCCTCTTTTTTCACAAGGACTTTCCATGTTGATCGCTTCCCGCTTCGTCCTCACACCCCTTGCTGCGCTGGCCCTGCTGAGCGGCGCTCAGGCGCAAGCGCCTGCCGGCGCCACACCGCCTGCCGAGTCCGTTGAACTCGAAACCGTGAAGGTGACGGCGAGCGCCGATGCCTCCGCAGATGGCTTGTCGAAGCCGTATGCCGGCGGGCAGGTGGCACGCGGCGGCCGTGCGGGCATTCTCGGCACGCGAGACCATCTGGAAACGCCGTTTTCCATCACCGCCTACACCAACGCGCTGATTCAAGACAAACAGGCCAAGAGCGTGGGCGATGTGCTGCAAGCCGACCCCGGCGTGCGCGTGTCGCGCGGCTTCGGCAATTTTCAGGAGAGCTATTTCATCCGTGGCTTTCTGCTCAGCTCTGATGACGTGGCCTACAACGGTCTCTACAGCCTGCTGCCGCGCCAGTACATCGCCACGGAACTCTTCGAGCGCGTGGAAGTGCTGCGCGGCGCGTCGGCCTTTCTGACCGGCGCCAACCCCGGTGGCGGTGGCATTGGTGGCGCCATCAATCTCTTGCCCAAGCGCGCGCCCAACGAGGCCTTGACCCGCGTCACGCTCAATGGCGGCAGCGGCCTGCAGGGCGGCGGTGCGGTGGATGTGGCGCGCCGCTTCGGTGAGGGCGATGCTTTTGGCGTGCGGCTCAACGCGGCCTATCGCGGCGGCGGTACGGCGATTGACGAAGAAGAGGCCAGCCTCGGTCTGGTGTCGCTGGGTCTGGACTGGAAGAGCGATACCGTGCGTCTCTCGGGCGATCTCGGCTATCAGGACAACCAGCTTGACCAGACCCGCACCAACATCCAGCTCGCCGGCGTCACCCGCGTGCCGGAGGTGCCCGATGGCAGCCGCAACTACGCGCAGCCCTGGTCGTACTCCAACGAGCGCGATCTATTCGGCACCCTGCGTGGCGAGGTGGACCTCGCCGCCAACCTCACCGGCTGGGCCGCCTACGGCCTGCGCCGCAGCGAAGAGGCCAACTCGCTCGCCAATCTCACGGTGACCAATGCCGACACCGGCGAGGCCAACACCTCGCGCTTCGACAACACCCGCGAAGACCAAGTAGATACCGGCGAGCTGGGCCTGAGGCTGAAGGCGGCAACGGGCTCCGTGAAACACGAGCTGGTGCTGGCACTCGCCTATTTCCAGGCCGAGCGCGACAACGCCTTTGCCTTCGATTTCTTCAACACCCAGGCCACCAATCTCTACACCCCCACGCCTTCACCGCGCCCTGATTTCAGCGCCGGCACTTTCTTTGGCAACACACTCGACAACCCGCAGCTCACCAATCGCACCACGCTCACCAGCGTCGCACTCGGCGATACCCTGAGCTTTGCCGACGAACGCCTGCTGCTCACCCTGGGCGCGCGCCACCAGCAGCTGAAGGTCGAGAACTTCGCCTACACCACGGGCACGCCAGACCCCGCCTATGACGACGAGCGTCTGAGCCCGAGTGTGGGGGTGGTCTATCGCCTCACGCCGAAACTCTCGCTCTACAGCAACTATGTGGAAGGACTCACGCAGGGCGATACCGCGCCGGCGCAGGCCACCGCCACGCCCGGCAAGGTGCTGGCGCCATACGTGTCGAGGCAGAAGGAGCTGGGCGTGAAGTTCGACCTTGGCCGTCTCGGCGGCGGCTTCGCACTGTTCAACACCAGCCGCCCGCGCGGCGTGGTGAATGCGCAGAGCGAGTTCGTGGCCGAAGGTCAGGATCGCCATCAGGGCTTCGAGCTGAATCTTTACGGCGTGGCCGCCCCCAGCGTGCGCGTGCTGGGTGGCCTGACGTACCTCGACACCGAACAGAAATCCACCGGCAATATCGCCAGTGATTCCAATCGGGTCATCGGCGTGCCGCGTTGGCAAGGCAGCTTCGGCAGTGAATGGGATCTGCCCGTGGAGCGGGAGTTCACGGTGGATGCCCGCGTCGTGCATGCCGGCCACAGCTTCTACGACGATGCCAATTCGCTGCGCGTGCCCGGCTACACCCGACTGGACCTCGGCGCCCGCACCGCGCTGAAGCTCGGCGAGCAGACGCTCACCCTGCGCGCCCGCGTCGATAACGCCACGGATGAGGACTACTACGCCGGCGTGGGCGGGTTCCCCGGCATCGGTTATCTGGTGGTTGGCGGTCCGCGTAGCTTCAGCTTGAGTGCCGCGGTCGATTTCTTCTGATGCCCTTGCTGCGCTCCACTCACCGCATCCAGCCAGCGCCCGCGCGAGCCAATGCACTACTCATTGACTCGCCATGCGCCTGCTGCAATCTCCCTGCGTCCTCACTTTCACACTCTGCCTGGTGGCAGCGCCGCCAGGCCTCATACACGCCCAAGACGATGCCGGCACGAGCGAACCAGCGCTGCAAACCATTGCGGTTGAATCCCTAGCCACCGAGGCTGTGGCGCCGGCTGTAGAGCAGGGCATTGCGCCGGTTCAACTTGAATCCGTGGTGGTGAAAGGCGAAAAGCTCGGCCGCAAGTTGAGCGAAACCACCACCTCGGTGAGTGTGTTCAGCGGCAAGAACATCGCCGACATGGGCGACGACACGCTCAGCGAGTTGCTGCGGCGCACGGCCAATACCACCGCGAACGAGGAGGGCAACATCTCCATACGCGGGGTGTCGCAAGCCGGGGCGGGCGGTGGCGTTGGCGCGCCGCTCATCAGCGTGCAGCTGGATGGTGTGACGCTCGACAAGACCGCACAGCAGGGCGCGCTGGATGAGCTGTTCGATGTCGATCAGGTGGAGGTGCTGCGCGGCGCGCAGTCCACCAGCCAGGGGCGCAATGCGCTTGCTGGTGCGGTGGTGATCAACACCCGAGAGCCCACACAGGACTGGGACCTGCGCACGCGCATCGAGCGCGGTGCGCGTGACCTGCGCAGCATTGCGGTAGCGGGCGGCGGGCCACTGAGCGAGAGCATCGGCTTTCGTCTGAGCGGCAGCTTCGACAATACCGATGGCTTCATCACCCGCACGCAAGACGGCAACCCCGACTTTGCACGCACCCAGAAAGCCCTCGTGCGCGGCAAGCTCAGCTTTGCGCCGCAAGGCGGTGACTTCGACAGCCTGCTGACGCTCAGCGCCGACCGAAACGACGGCCAGCCCGACTACAACATGGAGTCGGGCGAATCCGGCAGCGACCCCGCCCAGCGCCGCCGCGTGCAGATCAACGACCCCTCGCGCGACCTCACGCGCAGCGGCACGGCCAGCCTGCGCAACCGCTATCGCCTCAACGACACCGTAGCGCTTACGGCCATCACCGGCCATCTGCGCACGCAGCAGGATTACGTACGCGACTACGACGGCTTGGCAGAAGACGGCGGTACCAACCTTGTGCTCGCGCACGGCCGCAACGTGTCGCAGGAGCTGCGACTCAACGTGAAGGACTGGGGTCGCGTCACCGGCGTGGTGGGTGTGTATGGCGGCATCTTCAAGGACGACAACACCTTCTTCTCCAATGATGTGTTCGTCGACGCCAGCTTTGCTTCGGGGGTGCCGATTCCGGTTGCAGGCCAGCTGTTGGGTGTGGAGCTGGATTTCGTCACCACCAGCAACCGTGAGGCCACCAACGTCGCGGGCTTTGCCGAGTTCGACATCCGCCTGCCTTACGCGCTCACCGCCACGCTGGGCCTGCGCTACGACACCGAATCGCTCGATAACCTGATTTTCTCCGACACCAGCCGCGCCGATGCCCGCGTGCGCCTGCCCAGCGGCGTGGAGCAGAGCCTGCCGCTCGCCGCCGATGCACTGGCGCTGCTGCCGGGTATCGACGTGCGCCCGGTACTCATCCAGGTGCCGGCGTTGCTGCCCAACACCAACGGCGTGCGCCAGGCCAGCACGCGCTACTCCGCACTGCTGCCCAAGCTCGGCCTGCGCTGGGCGTTTGCGCCCAAGTGGTCGGTGTTCGCGAGCTATACAGAGGGCTACCGTGCCGGTGGCGTGGATGTGGACACCCAAACCGGCGAGGCGCTTCCGTATCGCCCGGAATACACCCGCAACGTCGAGCTGGGCTTGCGCGCGGATTACGCCCGCTTCGATGTTGCCGCCAATATCTTCCACACCCGCTGGCGCGACCAGCAGGTGCCGGTGCTGCGCGGCTTGTTTTTCGTCAACCAGAACGCGGCCAACTCTGAACTCACGGGGGGCGAACTGAGTGTGGGCTGGCGCCTGCTGCCCACCCTGCGTACGCAGGCCGCACTGGGGCTGGTGCGCACGGAGTTTCTCGACTACGCCGTAGGCGATCAGAACTTTGCCGGCAACCAGTTCATCTTCGCGCCGCGACACACTGTCAGTGTCGGCGGCGTCTGGCGGCCGAAGGCGATGCTGCCGGGCTTCATGGCCGCACTCAACATCTCGCATCGCGGCAAGGCCTTCACCAGCCCCGCCAACGCGCCGGACGAGCGCAGCGAAAGCCGCACGCTGCTCGATGGCCGCGTTGGCTACGAGCGCGGATCGTTTCGCGGCACCCTGTTCGGCAAGACCCTCACCAACAACGACCGCGTCACCGAGACCTACCAGTTCCGCAACGGCTACGCGGGCGCATCCACCCCGCGCGGCTACGCGGCCTATACGCCGCCGCGCACGCTGGGGGTGCAGGTGGAGTTGCGGCTTTAGCAATGGGCGGGGATTTGACTTGCTGAATCGGCGCGCGCAGCATGAGTGAGTTGAATAACTTTACTCATTAAAAGCGTATGAAAAAATATGCACCTCACGCCGCATTGGGCCGAAAGCTCGTGGAGCTGAGGCGAACTGCGGGTCTCGACAAACAAGCCGATGCTGCCAAGTTACTGGGTGTTCAGCAGCAATCCGTGAGCCGTTGGGAGCAGGGCACTTCACGTCCGCGCGCGACTGAAGTGGCTCGCATCGCCTCAATCTACCAATGCGATGCTCAGGAGCTGATGGAGGCGGCTGGATACGGTGCGAAGGCAAGCCCAACGGTCACGTCGTTCGCCCAGCCCTTTCCCGTGGATGCGCTGCTACCCGCGAACTTTGAGCGGTTCTGCCTCTATCTGCTGACGATCCTCCAGCCCGCTGCTCAGGTGCATCTATTCGGCGGGCAGGGGCATAAACAGGACGGCTTGGATGTGGAAGTGCGGCTAGCCGACGGTGGTCGTCAGCTCTATCAGTGCAAGCGGGTGAAGAGCTTCGGCCCGCAGAAAGTCCGGGAAGCGATGCAGGCCATGCCGGATTTTGCGCAACTCAAGGTGTTGCTGATGAGCAAGACGGCAAGCCCGGCGGAGCGAAAAGAGATTGCACAAAATGAATCTTGGCAGCTCTGGGATTGTGAAGATCTTTCTCGCAAGATCCGTCAGCAGCTTCCGCCCATTGAGCAGACCAAGCTGGTGGACATCTTCTTCCCCGGTCAGCGCATGGCCTTGCTGGGTCGCCCGGAAGAGGCAAGCCCTTGGCAGAAGCCGGAGGAGTTCTTCGCCCCGTTTGCTCAGCCGAATAGCGCCTTTACCCACCATTGGTACTTGCTGGGGCGCGAGCAAGAGCGGCAGCAGCTGCAACAGGCGCTGGATGACCCGGGATGCAGCGCGGTGCTAATGATGGCGCCAGGCGGTGCAGGCAAGACCCGCTTGCTCAAGCAGGTGGTGGAGGACTATCAGCACCGGCACCCAGACCATCGCGTCAGATCGGAAGAGC
>CAMTXV010000102.1:0-21211 GCA_947085665.1 uncultured Sinobacteraceae bacterium
CGTTGCGCGATCTGCTGCGCTGAACCAGGCGATGGGCCGCGGCTGCGGGCTGCGGCGACGAAAAAGGCCCGGAGGGTATCCGGGCCTGTGCGTGCAGCGGGTGAATCCTGAGCCTTAGACGGCCTCGACGCCCGTTTCGCCGGTGCGGATGCGCACGGTCTGGTTGAGGTCGTACACAAAAATCTTGCCGTCGCCGATGCTGCCGGTCTTGGCGGCCTTCTGGATGGCTTCCACGGCCGCATCCACCTGCTCGGGTGCGAGGGCGAGTTCCAGCTTCACCTTCGGCAACAGGTCCACCTGGTATTCGGCGCCGCGATACAGCTCGGTATGGCCCTTCTGGCGGCCAAAGCCGCGCACTTCGGTCACGGTCATGCCCTGCACACCCATATCGCTGAGCGCCTCGCGAACCGCGTCGAGCTTGAAGGGCTTGATGATGGCGATGAGCATTTTCATGACGGTGTTCCTTGGGGGTATGTAGGCGGCCGGCAGTGTAGGAGTGTTTGTGGCCACGCACAAAAGCAGTGCGCTGCACTCATAAAAAAAGGGCCAGTCGCGAGACCGGCCCTAAGCTTCAACCCCCTGGAGGAGATGACACCGATGCGGCGAGCCGCATCGGCACAACGTTCAATCACTGCATCAATCGTGGTAAGCGGTCTCGCCGTGCTCGGAGATATCGAGGCCTTCGGCCTCTTGCTCCTCGGTGACACGCAGACCCACGGTGAACTTGCAGATCAGCAGCGCGATGGCCGAGACCACGGCGCTCCAGACCACGGCGATGGCAACAGCCTTCACCTGGATCATGATCTGCGCGGAGTCGTAGCCGAAGGTGGGGCCAACCCAGCCGTCGGTGACGTAGCCCGCGCCGCCCTTGGCAGGGTCAACGAACACGCCCACCAGGATGGCGCCAACGATGCCACCAACCGCGTGAACGCCGAAGGCATCCAGTGCGTCGTCGTAACCGAGGGCCTTCTTGAGGTAGCTGACCGCGAGGAAGCAGGCCACACCGGCAACCAGACCGATGACCAGCGCGCCTTCAATGCCCACAAAGCCGCAGGCCGGGGTGATGCCGACGAGGCCGGCAATGGCACCCGAAACGCCGCCGAGCAGGCTGGGCTTGCCCTTCACGATCCACTCCACCGCCAGCCAGGCCAGCGCGGCAACCGCAGTAGCGAAGATGGTGTTGGCGAGAGCCAGCACGGCGTAGCCGTTGGCTTCCAGGTTGGAGCCGGCGTTGAAGCCGAACCAGCCCACCCACAGCATCGAGGCGCCGATCATGGTCATGGTCAGGCTGTGCGGTGCCATCTGGGTTTTGCCGTAGCCGGAGCGCTTGCCGAGGAAGATGGCGCAGACGAGGCCAGCAATACCGGCGTTGATGTGCACCACGGTGCCGCCGGCGAAGTCGAGCGCGCCGAGCTGCCACAGATAGCCGGCCGTCGCGTTCAGTTCAGCAACGACTTCAGGCGAGGTGTAGGCATCGGGGCCCGGCCACCACCAGACCATGTGCGCCATCGGCAGATAGGCGAAGGTGAAGAACAGCACCGAGAACAGCAGCACGGCCTTGAACTTCATGCGCTCGGCATAACCGCCGGCGATCAGGGCGATGGTGATGCAGGCGAAGGTGAGCTGGAACATGGCGAACATCAGTTCCGGAATCACGATGCCCTTGCTGAAGGTGGCGGTGGCGGTGAAGAAGCCATCGGCGTTGTAGATCACACCCTTCAGGAACATCTTGTCGAAGGTGCCGATGAACGGGTTGGTGCCCGAGAACGCCAGCGAGTAGCCGTAGACCACCCAGAGCACTGCGATCACGCAGAAGATGGTGAACACCTGCATGAGCGTGCTCAGCATGTTCTTCTTGCGCGCCATGCCGCCGTAGAACAGGGCAAGGCCTGGCAGCGACATGAAGATCACCAGCACCGTGGCCATCATCATCCAGCTGATGTCACCGTTGTTGTAGACCGGCGCCACGGGGGCCGCCGGAGCAGCTTCGGCCTCGGCAGCGGGGGCCGCCTCGATCGGGGTGGGGGTTTCAGCCACTGCTTCTGCCGGAGCGGCCACGAGGGCGGCCGGATCAGTGGGGTTGGCTTCGGCGGCAGCGGCGGCGGTGGCCGCTGCTGCGGTCGCGCCGTCCTGCGCGAGCGCCATGGGCGCGGTGAAGCCGCCCACAGCCGTGCCGGCGACCAGCGCCAGCATCAGCGATAACTTGCGAAAGTTCATGGTTTGGTTTCTCTCAATGGGGGGCTTAGAGCGCGTCCTTGCCGGTTTCGCCGGTTCGGATACGGATGGCCTGGTCGAGGCTGAACACGAAGATCTTTCCGTCGCCGATCTTGCCGGTGTGTGCGGCCTTGCTGATGGCCTCCACGGCGGCGTCGAGCTTGTCGTCATCCACGGCGACTTCGATCTTCACCTTCGGCAGAAAGTCGACGACATATTCCGCGCCGCGATACAGCTCGGTATGTCCCTTCTGGCGTCCAAAACCCTTGACTTCAGTGACGGTGATGCCGGCAACGCCGACCTCAGAAAGTGACTCCCGCACTTCGTCGAGCTTGAACGGCTTGATGATCGCTGAGATCAGTTTCATCAGTTCCACTCCACTTTTGTAAGGCTGTCTTTCCGCGCTCAATTCCATTGATGCGGACACATCCGGCACAGCCTTGTCGCCGGTCTGGTGACGGGACTAAAGCAGCATCCGTGCCAGCCTTGCGGGAGGGCTATGGGCCGTTTCCAGGGCCTTCAACCCGTCGCAATGCACCGAAACAGTGCGCAGGCTGGGTGAATCAGCCCTCCAGCGCGAGCGCTGCCGGACGCGGTAGCACAATGGCCGCATGCCTCATCTGCCCAACAACGCCCCTTCGTTGCTGCCAGCCGCCTGGAATGCGGAGGCTTTGGCCAGGGAGCGCGGGCCGTGAGCCTGCGCGTGCTGCTGGTGGGGGGCTACGGCGTGTTCGGCAGCCGCCTGGCCCGCCTGCTGCGGCACGACAAGAACATCGAATTGCTCATCGCGGGGCGATCACTGCGCAAGGCACGCGCCTTCTGCCGGCAGCACGGCGGCATTCCCAAGACATTCGACCGCGATGGCCCCTTGCTGGCGCAGCTGCACGCCATCGGTCCACAGGTGGTGGTGGATGCCTCCGGCCCCTTTCAGCGCTACGGCAGCGACCCCTACCGCGTGGCGCGCGCCGCGGTGGCGGCCGGCGCGCATTACCTGGATCTGGCCGACGATGCGGATTTTGTCAGCGGCATCGGTGTGCTGGATGCGCCAGCGCGGGCGGCGCGACTCACCGTCCTTTCCGGCGTGAGCAGCACGCCTTGTCTGACTTCGGCGGTGGTGGAGCAGCTGCGCCGTGGGCTGTTGCGCATCGAGCACATCGAAACGGTGATGTTGCCCGGCCATCGCACGCCGCGCGGACTCTCGGCCGTGCGTGCCATCGTCTCGCAGGCCGGCCTGCCCCTCTGCGTGTGGCGGGGCGATGGCTGGCAGCCGGAGCGGGCCTGGGGCAGTGCAGTTGATGTGCAGCTCGCGGTGGGCAGCCGAAGCCTCGCGCCGCGTGCGGCCTGCTTCATCGGGGCACCAGACCTCGCCTTGTTTCCGCGCCGCTACGGGGCACGCAGCGTGGAGTTTCGCGCCGCGCTCGAACTGCCGCTGCTGCATCGCGGACTTGCCCTGCTGGCCTGGTTGCCGCGCCTGCACCTGCTGCGGTCGCTGTCGCCACTGGCGCCCCTGCTGCACCGGCTCGCTGCACTCGTCAAACCCTGGGGTGAAGACCGTGACGGCCTGCGCGTGACGGTGATCGGCGAGAACAGCGCGGGACGCAGCGAACGGCGGCAGTGGACCCTCATCGCCGAAGCCAGCGATGGGGCATTCATTCCGGCCATTCCTGCCGCGGCCTGGCTGCGGCAGCGCGCGCGCGGCGTGGCGCCCACTCCCGGTGCGCGGCCCTGTGTGGCCGAGTTATCGCTGCTGCAACTGATGAAAGCCCTGGAGCCGCTGGCGGTGAGCAGTGAGCAGCTCTACACGCCACAGCCGAGCTTGTTCGAGCGCGCTCTTGGCGCGCAGTGGAGTGCCTTGCCGGCTGCGCTGCGTACTTTTCATGGTGCCTCGCAGGTCGCTGAGTATCGCGGCGAGGCAGAAGTGCGCGGCGGTTCGCACCCCCTGGCGCGGGGCCTTCGCTGGCTGATGCGACTGCCGCCGCCGGCGACAACGGTGCCGCTGCGCGTCTGCGTGCGGGTGGATGCCGATGCCGAACACTGGCAGCGCCAGTTTGGCCGGCACCGCTTTGCCTCCACGCTGCGCTGGCAGCCCCAGCGACAGCGCCTGGTGGAAACGTTTCAGCTGCTGGGCTTGCCGATGCGCTTCGAGCTGGGCCTGAGCGTCGTCGACAACAGGCTGCTGTGGCCAGTGACGCGCGGCTGGTTCTGCGGGGTGCCGCTGCCGCGTTGCTTGCTGCCCATCAGCGAGTCCAGCGAGCGTGTCGATGCCGAAGGCCGCTTCGCCTTCGAGGTGTCGATCCGACTACCCGGGCTGGGCCTGGTGGCGCACTATCGCGGTTCGCTGCAACGCCTGAGCGATACCGCACAGACCATCCCCAACAAGCTCCCTTCATAATCGAGCCATGGAACCGACCACTATCCAAATCGTCGCCGCAGTGCTGTTCGGCATCGCACTGATCCACACCTTCTCCACCAAGCTGTTCGAGCGCCTCGCGCACGCCCAGCCGCGGCATGCCAAGTTCTGGCATCTGGTGGGCGAGGTGGAGATCGTCTTCGGCCTCTGGGCCATCGTGCTCATTGCGGTGATGATGGCGCTGCTGGGCAAAGCCGCTGCGGTGGAATACGCCGATTCGCGCAACTACACCGAGCCGCTGTTCGTGTTCGCCATCATGGTGGTGGCGGCCTCCAAGCCCATCCTCACCGCGGCACAGATTCTGGCACGCGGTTTTGCGCGCCTGCTGCCGGTGCACACGCCCACGGCGCTCTATTTCACGGCCCTCGCGCTCATTCCCCTGCTGGGTTCGCTCATCACAGAGCCGGCCGCCATGACACTGGCCGCGCTCATGCTGCGCGACCGCTACTTCAGCGAGAAAACCAGCGTGCGGATGCGCTACGCCACGCTCGGCACGCTGTTCGTCAACGTTTCCATTGGCGGTGCGCTCACGCCGTTCGCCGCGCCGCCGGTGCTGATGGTGGCCGGGGTCTGGGGCTGGGATCTGCACTTCATGCTCACCACCTTCGGCGCGCATGTGGCGCCGGTTGTGGTCATCAACGCCACCGTGGTCACCCTGCTGTTCCGCAACGAGCTGAAGCACATCACGCTGCCGCCGAAGGGTGAGTCGGGCTCGCCGGCGGGGGTTATCGTGCTGCACCTCGCGCTACTCGCCGGCATTGTGGTGTTTGCCCACCACCCGCCGCTGTTTCTGGGCCTGATGCTGCTGTTCCTCGGCCTTGCCGCCGCCTACCCGCAATACCAAAGCCGCCTGATGCTGAAGGAAGCCCTGCTGGTGGCCTTCTTCCTCGCGGGCCTCGTGGTGCTGGGCGGCTTGCAGCAATGGTGGCTGCAACCGCTGCTCGCGCAGATGGACGCCAAGCAGGTTTTCCTGGGCGCCACCGCGCTCACAGCCATCACCGACAACGCCGCACTCACCTACCTCGCTGCGCAGGTGCCCAACCTCACCGACGAGTTCAAGTACTACGTGGTGGCCGGTGCCATTACCGGCGGTGGCCTCACGGTGATTGCCAACGCGCCCAATCCTGCCGGTCTGGCCATCCTGCGCGACCGCTTCCCCGATGGGGCGGTGAGCCCGCTGGGCCTGCTGGCGGCGGCGGCCGGCCCCACGCTGGTCGCTGTCATCGCCTTCTACTTTTTCTAGGAATGTCTTGTGGCTGATCGTATTGAGGACCTTGCACAGAAACTCGCGAGCCTGTTGCCGCCGGGCCTGAAAACCCTGCGTGCCGAGCTGGAAGACAACTTCCGCGCCGTGCTGCGCGCCAACCTCGAAAAACTCGACCTCGTCAGCCGCGAGCGCTTTGACGTGCAGGCCGAAATCCTCGCCCGCGCACAGGCGAAGCTGAAGCTGCTGGAGGCGCGGGTGGCGGCGTTGGAGGCGTCCCGGTGAGGGCGGCGGCTTTGCCGCCTGTGAGGGCGCTCGGCGCTTCGCGCCTTGCTGTGAGGTCGCTCGTGCTGCGCACTCGCTGTGAGGACGCACCGCCTTGCGGTGCTGTGAGGAAAGTCAACAGCCGGCGCATGCCGACTCGCTCCTGCCTTTCCTCACAGCGCCGCAGGCGCGTCCCCACAGCAAGGCGCAAAGCGCCGAGCGCCCTCACAGGACGCGCAGCGTCCGCCCTCACCGCGGCATGAGTCTCGCCACCGTTCTGTCACGCGCGCAGAACGGGCTCGCGGCAGACCTGGTGACGGTAGAGGTGCATCTGGCGCCGGGTCTGCCGGGGCTTTCGATCGTGGGTTTGCCAGAGGCGGCAGTGCGTGAGTCGCGCGACCGTGTGAAGGCTGCCATTGCCACCTGCGGCTACAAATTTCCCAATCGCCGCATCACCGTGAATCTGGCGCCTGCTGATCTCCCGAAGGAAGGCGGCCGTTTCGATCTGCCCATCGCGCTCGGCGTGCTCGCGGCCTCGGGGCAGATTCCGCCCGAGCGGCTCGCCACGCTCGAAGTGCTGGGCGAGCTCTCGCTCTCGGGTGAGGTGCGCGCCATCAAGGGCGCGCTGCCGGCCGCACTCAAGGCCACGCAAGCGGCCCGCGCGCTGCTGCTGCCGCAGACCAATGTGGCAGAAGCCGCCCTCGCGCAGGGGGCGGTGCTGCACAGCGCGATGCACCTCGCCGAGCTGGCTGTGGCTCTGCAGAGCGGCCCGCTGCCTGCTGCGACAGCCAGCGCAGCGCCGCCACTGCCCAGCGCGGCACTGCCTGATCTCGCCGATGTGCGCGGCCAGTTTCAGGCCAAGCGTGCGCTCGAAGTAGCCGCTGCCGGTGGCCACTCGCTGCTGATGCTGGGGCCACCCGGCTCGGGCAAGTCGATGCTCGCGCAGCGCCTGCAGGGGCTGCTGCCGCCGCTGACCGATGCCGAGGCGCTGGAAGTGGCGACGGTGGCGTCCATCAGCCATGCCGGCTTCGATCCGGCGCGCTGGGGTATTCCGCCATTTCGTGCCCCGCACCACACGGCTTCGGGCGTGGCGCTGGTGGGCGGTGGGTCTTCACCGAAGCCGGGTGAGGCGACCCTCGCCCACAATGGTTTGCTTTTCTTGGACGAGCTGCCGGAGTTCGACCGCAATGTGCTGGAGGTGCTGCGAGAGCCGCTGGAGAGCGGGCAGATCACCGTCTCGCGTGCGGCGCGGCAGGCGGATTTCCCCGCGCGCTTCCAGCTGGTTGCCGCGATGAATCCCTGCCCCTGCGGGTATCTGGGCGATGCCAGCGGCAAATGCCACTGCACGCCCGACCAGGTGCTGCGTTACCGCGCGAAGATCAGCGGCCCGCTGCTCGACCGCATCGACCTACAGCTCACCGTGCCGCGGGTGGATCGCGCCGCACTCACTGCCGAGCAGGCGCCAGAGAGCGAGAGCAGCGCCACAATGCGTGCCCGCGTCATTGCCTGCCGCGCCGTGCAGCTCGCCCGGCAGGGCAAGCCCAATGCGCGGCTCAGCACGCCGGAAATAGACCAGCACTGCGCCCCCGATGCAGCGGCCCGCGCACTGCTGGAGCAGGCCATGACGCGGCTGAATCTTTCCGCGCGCGGATATCACCGTGTGCTCAAGGTGGCACGCACGCTGGCCGATCTCGCCGGGCTTGCGACCATTGGTGCCGCGCAGGTGGCCGAGGCCGTGCGCTACCGGGAGCTTGATCGCACATGATCTTCAACCAGTTCAGCCGCACCGCCGAAGCTGCCGCAGCACTCCGCGCCTGGGGCGCGATGACGCCCGAGGGCCGTGCCGTGTTCCACGACGAACATGCCCTGCGCCTCACCAGCCGCGTCTGGCGCGCCCGGCTCAAGAACCCCACGCAGCGCAAGCTCTTGATGGAAGGCCTGCTGCGCTGGATGCAGCCCATCGCGCACCAGGTGCTGGCGCGCAGCCATCACGCGGAGCGGCGGTTGCAGGCCGCGGTGGCCGCGGGCGTGCAGCAGTACGTCATCGTTGGCGCCGGGCTCGATTCCTTTCACTGGCGCCGGCCGTCCTGGGCAAAGTCCCTCACAGTGTTCGAGGTGGATCACCCCGCGACACAAGCCATGAAGCGCGCGCGCTGTGCGGCGAGTGCGCTCTTGGGCGAGCCGCAGTGGGTGGCCTGCAACTTCGAGCGCGAGTCGGTGGCCGCAGCCCTCGCGCGCTCGGCCTACAACCCTCAGCAGCCTGCGTTCTTCGCCTGGCTGGGGGTCACGCACTACCTCAAGCCCGCCGCAACCCAGGCCACGCTGGTCGCACTCGCCGACGTCAGTGCGCCCGGTAGCGAGCTGGTGTTCGACTACTCGGTACCGCCATCGGCCATCGGCCTCAACGACTGGCCGCTGGCGGCCGGCTTAGGCCTGCTCACCGCCGTGCTCGGCGAGCCGCTCGTGGGCGGCTTGAAGCCCACCACTCTCGCGGCCTGGGCGGCAGCGAGCGACTGGCAGCTGGTGGATGATCTCGTCGGCCCTGCGGCTGGCGCGCTGAGCCTGCCGCAGCTCACCCGCTTCGCGCACTGGCGACGCGCTACTTGAGTTTGGCGGCGAGAAAGCGCGTGGTGCGCAGCCAGGCGTCTTCGGCAGCCGCGGCGACGTAGTTCTTGCCGGAGGGATTCGCAAAGGCGTGACCCACGCCGGCATAGACGTTGATATCCACCGGCACGCCGAGTGCGAGCAGCGTCAGCTCGAAGCTGCGCACCCCTTCAACGGGAATGCCCTTGTCTTCGCCGCCGAAGATGCCCAGCACCGGCTTGCGAAGCTTGGCTAGCTTGAGGGGGTCGGTTTCGAGCTTGCCGTAATAGATCACCGTGGCATCGATGCTCTCGGGCATGGCCAGGGTGGCCTGCAGGCTCTGCGCGCCGCCGAAGCACCAGCCCAGCGTGCCGATCTTGCCCGCACCCTTGGCTTTCAGCAGCGCATGGGCGGCCTTGATGTTGCTGATCATCGCCGCCGGATTGGCCGAGGCCGCCTTGGCCAGTGGGCCGGCTTCTTCAGGGCTTTCGGCGCGGGCGCCGTTGTAAAGATCCACTGCCAGCACGCGATAACCCTGGGCCGCGAGCTGGCGCGTCATCGCCTCCACATTGGCATTCAGACCCCACCACTCGTGAATCACGATCAGCCCCGGCAGCGCGGCCTTGGCACTCGCCTGCCGGGGCTCGGCGAAGTAGCCGGATACCGCCTTATTGCCTACCGCGAAGTAGTCGAGGTAGTCCGCCTTCACCGGCTGCGGCAGCTTGCGCTCGGTGATGGGCGTGGCCACCGGGGCGTCATGCGCATGGGCCTTGGCCATGCCGGCCACACCGTCGTCGTGCACATGCTCTGCGTCAGCGGCGTGGGTGGTCATGGCGGCGAGGGCGAGGGAGAGCAGGGCGGCGGCGACAAGGCGCATGGGAGTCTCTACTTTTTGGGTGGGGCCATCAGGGCTTGCTTCATGCCGCTGGCCGAGATGCTGGTTCCGCCCCGCGACCAGCCGCCATCGACGGGGATCACCGTACCAGTCACGTAGCGCGCCATCGGTGACGCCAGCCACAGACAGCAGTTGGCAATGTCATCGACGGTGCCCATGTGGCCGAGCGGCACGGAGTCCACCACGATCTTCTCGGTCTCCGGCGTCGGCGCCAGACGGCGCATGCCCTCGGTGTTCTCGATGGGGCCCGGCACCACGGAGTTGACGCGAACACCCGCCGGACCCCACTCGATGGCGGCGACGCGCGTGCACATGTCGACACCCGCCTTGGCTGCGCAGACGTGCATCTGGAACTCCATGGCGTTGTAGGCCTGCGGTGCGGAGATGTTGACGATGGAAGCGCCGGGCTTGTTCAAGTGCGCAAAGGCGGCGCGCAGCACATGGAAGGTGCCCATGAGATCAATGTCGATCACCGCCTTGAAGCCATTAGCACTCATGCCGAGTGCCGGCGCCACGAAGTTGCCGGCGGCACCGGAGATGAGCACGTCGATCTTGCCGTGACTGTGGGCAGCGGTCTTGATGGCCGCTTCAACGGCCCCGTACTCGCGCACGTCAGCGCTGATGCCCGCCACTTCGCCGCCGTGCTGCTTCAGCGAGGCGACTGCGGCATCGACCTTTTCCTGCGAACGCGACATCACCGTGAGCTTTGCCCCAGCCCGCGCAAAGGCGTGGGCAATGCCGAGGTTGATGCCGCTGGTGCCGCCGCTGATGAAGACGTGCTTGCCGCTGAAATCGAAAGTGCTGCTCATGGGGTTCTCCTCCCTCTCTTTGGGTTGATTGATGCCGCGGCTCAGCGGTAGTCGATGGCCTGCTGAAATGCAGATTGCAAAACGCCGTTGCTGGCCATCACGCTGGTGGTGGCGAGCGTGATCGCGCCGCCATCCAGCTGGGTGAACTGCCCACCAGCCTCGCGCACGATCACCACGAGGGCGGCGATGTCGAGGATGTTGACGTTGGTTTCCACCACCGCATCAATGCGGCCCGAGGCCAGCAGGTGGTAGTGCAGAAAATCAGCGTAGCCACGGATGCGATGCAGTTGCGGAATCAGCGCGCCAAGCCGCGGCCAGCTGGGGGATTGCGCCAGCGTGGCGAGGTTGCCCAGAGAGAGCGTGGCTTGCGCGAGGGCATCTACGCCGCTCACCCTGAGAGGCAATGCCCCCTCTGCGGTGAGCTGAAACGCCCCGAGGCCGCGCTCGGCGTAATAGGTTTCCCCCATGCCGACACCGCCGCTGCCATCGCCCAGAAAGCAGGGTGCAGAAGAGACACCCAGCACTAGCTCGCCTGCGTCGTTTGGACGCGAACGGTCGCGTCGCATGAGCGCGATCTGCGTGGAGAACATGGGATAGCCGCGCACGAAGGCCTTGGTGCCGTCGATGGGATCCACCAGCCAGAGGTATTCGGCCTCGGCATTGTGTTTGCCGCCTTCTTCACCGTAGAAGCCGTGATCGGGGAAGGCCGCGATCAGCACCGCCTTGACGGCGGCCTCGGCGGCTTCATCCACCTCGGTGACTGGCGTGGCATCGGCCTTGATGCGGACCTCGAAGCCCTTGCGGTAGTGGGCGCGGACGATGGCATCGGCCGCGCGGGCGGCGGCCAGGGCGGTGGTGAGGAATGGGCTCATGGAGGGCGGCTGCAAGAAAGGTTCGCTAGCTTACCGTTTGCATCCCACTGCCTGCGTCCCTACAGTGCCCGCGCTTGACGGTGCCCGTGCCTACGAAAGGTTCGGGTTAAACGGGAAGTCTGTGCAATGCAGACGCTGCCCCCGCAACGGTAAATGGGAAATAGCCTCGCAACATGCCACTGGTGCCGTAAGCACTGGGAAGGTGGAGGTGGAATCGCCCATGAGTCCGGAGACCGGCCTTCAGGCAAGGTGCGACTCGCGGCGGGCGGGGACCATGCGGGCACGCCTGGCGTGACCGTGGGTTTCGTGTTCAAGGCGGTGTCGTGATGACTCCACTTTTGGTGCAGCGGGGACGCTCGCACTCGGAGAATTGCTTTGAACAAACCCACGCTTCTGGCGGCCTGTGCGGCCGTCTTCCCCTTTGTGCCCCCGGCTTTTGCCGAAACCACCACGCCGCTGGAGCCGGTGTTCGTCACCGCCACGCGCTCGCCGGTGGCCTCGGCAGACGTTCTGGCCTCCACCATCACCATCACCCGCGCGGAGATCGAGCGCGTACAAGCCACTGACGTAGCGGATCTGCTGCGCTTGCACGCGGGCCTCGACATTGGTCGCAGCGGCGGCCCCGGCCAGCTGGCCTCGGTGTTCATCCGTGGCGGCGAGAGCGACCACACGCAGGTGTTGATCGACGGCGTGCGCATCAACCCGGCCACTATCGGTGGCGCCGCACTCGCCAATCTCACGCCCGAGGTCATCGAGCGCATCGAGATCGTCAAAGGCCCGCGCAGCACGCTGTATGGCTCCGATGCCATTGCTGGCGTCATCAACATCATCACCCGTGCGCCCGAGGGTCGCAGCGGACAGGTGGCGACCCGTCTGGGCAGCTACGGCACCAAGGAGCTTGCCGGCGGCCTGAGCTACGGCAATGCGGTATCGGGCCTGGCGGTGAATGTGCAGCGCACGCATGCCGATGGCTTCCCCAGCTTCGAGGCCGCAGAAGGCGATCGCGGCTTCGATATGCGCACCATCGCGCTGCGGGGCCGCACGGTGGTGGGCCCTGTGAAGCTCGGTGTGCAGGCCTACGATGCCGACGGCAAGAACGAGTACTTCAATCAGGCTTTCGACCCCATCACCTTCGCGCCCTCTGGCTTCACGCCACTGAGCCACGACACCCTCAACCGCGCCTACGCAGCCACCGCCGAAACCGCGCTGCTGCCGAACTGGAACAGCTCGCTCACGGTGAGCTATGCGCAAGACAGCACCGAAGAGAATGAGTCCGACAACATCCTGCGCACCATTCGGCCTGAGTACCGCTGGGACAACGCCGTGCAGCTGGCGGGTCAGCGCTTGGGCTTTGGTGCCTTTCTGGCAGAAGACCGCACCGATGTGAACGATGGTTTCAATCTCATCAGCGATGCGCGCAGTCATCGCGGCGTGTATGCGCAGGCTGAGTTGCGGCAGGGCCGTCACCACGGCGTACTGGGTGTGGCCGACAGCAACTACGAGGGCTTCAGCAGTGCCACCACCTACAACGCCGAATATGGTTTCGACGTGACCACTCAGGCGCGACTGGTGGGCAGCATCGGCACCGGCTTCCGCGCGCCCACAGCCTACGACCGCTTCGGCTTCGGCGGCCAGGCCGATCTCAAGCCCGAGCGCTCACGCAGCATGGAGCTGGGCGCACGCTACGCCTTCTCAGCTGCGCACACGCTCGATGTGCGGGTGTTTCGCAATGTCATCCGCGATCTCATCACAGTGGCTGTCGATCCTTCGCTGGACCCTTTCACCGATCCTGACTTCGGCTTTCGCGCGCAAAACATCAATCGCGCCGAGAACGAGGGTGTGGAAGTGGCCTACGCCTTTGCGCAGGGCCCTTGGGCCGCACGCCTCGAAGGCATTCTGCAAGACCCGGTGGATTGCTCTACCGATGCCGACGGCAATGCGCTGTCGCCCAATAACTGCGATGCCGGCGGCCCGCTGCTGCGCCGTGCCAAGCGCAGCGTCACGGCCAGCTTGAGCCGTCAATTCGGGCGCTACACGCTGGGCGCGGATGTGCTGGGCACCAACCAGCGTGCGGATATCGACATCGACACCTTCGCGCGCACGAGCAATGCCGGATACACCCTGGTGAATCTCAGTGCGAAGGTGCAGCTGCTGCCCGCGCTGAGCCTGGCGGTGCGCGCTGACAATGTGTTCGACCAGCAATACCAGACCGCGAATGGCTATCGTCAGCCTGGAGCCTCGGGCTACGCCACCCTGCGCTATCAGTTTGGTTTCTAATGTGGATCCACGGGGGTGCCGACGCACCCCCGACTTTTTTGGATGAAAGCCATGGGCCATCGCCTCTCGAAAATTGTCACCCGCACCGGCGATGCCGGTGAAACAGGACTCGCCACCGGCGGGCGCATCGCCAAGACGCATCCACGCGTCACCGCCATGGGCGATATCGACGAGCTGAACTGCTGCTTAGGGCTGCTGCTGGAGGCGGTTCTGCCGCAGGCCGTCCGCGATCATCTGGCACCTTGTCAGCATGAGCTGTTCAACTTGGGGGGTGAGTTGTCGATGCCCCCTGCGGCGCTCATTACCGAGGCGCATGTACTGCGCCTTGACCAAGCGCTGGTGGATTTGAATGAAACGTTGCCGCCATTGAAGGAGTTCGTGTTGCCGGGCGGCGGCGAAGCGGGCGCAAGGGCGCATCTGGCGCGCTCGGTGTGCCGCCGTGCGGAGCGTGCGCTGTGGGCCTTGAACGAGGCCGAAGGCGTGAACCTGCATGGTCTGCATTACGCGAACCGGCTCTCTGACCTGCTGTTTGTGGCCAGCCGTGTGCTGGCGCGACAGGCGAAGGGCGAAGTGAGCTGGGCCCGCGCCTAGGAGCGTGTTGTCAACAAAAAAGCCGGCCTTGAAAGAGGCCGGCTTTTTTATTGGTCTGGGGGAGTTACCAGCGGCGGCGGTCTCGCTCGATGATCACCACATCCGGGCCGCGATCGCGATAGCCGTGGTGATGATGACCATGCCCGCGGCCACGGCTGCGGTGGTGGCGACCATCGTCGCTGGGGCGGCCGTAGACGAATTCATTGCCACGGTAGTAGTAGCGAGGGGACTCGACGACCACCACGTCGCGACGGTAGCCGCGGTCATGGTCGCGGTAGCGGCGGTCGTCATGCCGGGCGTAGCCATAGCGACGATCGTCGTCGTGACCACGGCGGTCGTAACGATCATCATGCCGGCGGTTGTCGGTGGCGATGGCCACACCGGCGGCGGCTCCAATGGCGCCGCCGACAATGGCGCCGTCGCGGCCACCGAAGCCGTTGCCCAGAATGGCGCCGGTCGCGCCACCGATGATGCTACCCACGACGGCATCACTGCCGTTTCCGGCCTGGGCGCCGAGCGGCGCTGCGAGCAGCAGGCCAGCGAGAATGAGGGAAGAGAGTTGACGCATGGGCTGCTCCTGCTGGGTGGAAACACGACGCCATGGCCTCAGAGGGTTCGGAGTGCGGAGGGCGACAGCGCAACATTTTCACCGGGCGCTGAACCTTGTCTGAATCGGCGCCGTGGTCAAAACCGCCTGAGCGGGAATGCGGACGCAGGCAGGTGCGCTACGCTTGACCTCATTCAGTTTTGTTCTGGGGTCGCGACATGCTGCTCTTATTGATTTCGGTGCTGGCCTTGCTGGTGGTGGCCTTCTTCGCGCTCTGGGTGGGTGTGGTGGGGCGTGTGAGCAATGAAGGACCGGAGCTGAGCGTGGCGGGCCGGGGACTGGCTGTGGTGATCGCCCTGGTGGCCTTCGGTGGCGCCTACGCCATCTACCAGTTCCCTGTGGGCTCTTCGGCTGGCGTCACGACGGCGGCGGCTCCGGCGGTTGCCATCAGCACCGCGATGTCATCAGCCCCTCCGGATTCCCGCGGGCAGCCGGTTGAAGAATCCGGCGAGGCGGTGTCGACGGAGCTGCTGATGGCTCCAGAGCCTGGCCCGGACGAAGCGATGGAGCCGCCGCAGGTTTCCGAGCCGCAGTCCACCAGCCCCGCGCCAGCCCAGGCAGCGAATGAGCTGCCCTCTGTCGATGCCGAGGCCTTGTCGCCCAGCGCGGCTGCACTGGAATCGAGATCGCTCGACCGAGCCCAGCCCTCCCGAGTGCCGACTGAGCCCGCACCGGCTGCGCTGCCCACACGCTTGCCGGCGACGGCCGAAGAGGCAGAAACCCTGCTGGTTGGCCCGACGAAACGCTCGCGCCGCTACCCCTTGCTGCTGCATGTGCACAACCAGCTGGGTGAGGATCAACAGCGCGAGCAGCTGACGCTGCTGATCGAGGGCAAAACCGTGGCGCGCATCGGCGTGGACGATGCCAACCCGAAGGCCGCGGTGGCAGTGCCGCTGCCGCGCCCCGGCATGCTGCATTACCGGCTGGAAGGTTTTTCAGTTGGCAGCGGCAAGACCGAGTTGCTGGGCCACGGCTGCATCAAGGTGCGTGATGGTTCGCGCTATCGCATACGGCGGACTGCCGATGGTCGCGGGGTCTTTCTGGAAGCCGCGAGCAAGGCCGGATGAGTGCGATGACCCTGCCCGCATCCCGCACCGTGTCGTTTTCGGCCGTGCGTGAACAGGTCTACATGATTTTTCCCAACGATCTCAATTCCAACGAGACGGTGTTCGGCGGTTTGATCATGGCGCACATGGACCGCTATGCCGCCGTTGTGGCCGACCGCCACGCGGGCGGCGTCTGCGTCACCGCGAGTGTCGACGCCGTGCACTTCATGGCCCCTGCCCGCAAGGGCGATGTGCTGGTGTTCGCCGTGAGCGTGAACCGTGCCTGGAACACCTCGATGGAAGTGGGTGTGCGCGTCGAGGCCGAGTGCATCGGCAGCACCGAGCGCCGGCACATTCTCTCGGCCTATCTCACCTTCGTGGCGGTGGATGCCCAGGGAAAACCCCGCCCGGTGCCGACGCTGGTCTGCGAAACCGAGATCGAGCACCAGCGTTTCGAGGAAGCCCAATTCCGCCGCAACGCGCGCTTGAAGCATGCCGAAGACATCAAGGCGCTGCGCGCCAGAGGCTGATCAGCCGCTGACAAACACCAGCAGCACGATGCCCAGCGCGATGCGGTAGTACGCGAATGGCACGAAGCTGTGGCTGCCAATGAAAGTGAGCAGCCAGCGCACCGCGGCGAAGCCGGTGAGGGCCGCCACCACAAAGGCAAGGGCTAGCTGGCCCCAGGGCTCGGCGGCAGCGGCCTCGCCATCCTTGAGCACTTTCAGCAGTTCGTAGCCGGTGGCGGCGAACATGGTGGGAATGCCCACCATGAAGGCGAACTCGGCAGCTTTTGGACGCAGCGTTAGGCCGGCCAGCATGGCGGCGAAGATGGCTGCCGCAGAGCGCGATGTGCCCGGAAACACTCCAGCCACCACCTGCGCAATGCCCACGGCAATGACCACCCCCCAGGTGAGCGTTTCGCGCGAGGGCTGGCGTTTAACCCAGGCCTCTACCGCGAAGATCACCAGACCACCCGCGATGAGTGCGGCGGCGATGGGCACCACCGTATCGGGCAACTCGGCACCGAGTGCCTTGGCAGCAAGGCCGAGCACGGCGGTGATCAGAAACGCGACCGCAACCTTGCAGATGAAGTCGAAATGCTGAGGCTCGCGCCAGCCCGTAGCGAGAGTCAGCAGGCGCTGGCGATAGACCAGGCACACCGCCAGAATCGCGCCCGCCTGAATGGCGACGTTGAAAAGATCGCTGCGGCGGCCCAGCCATTCCTGCGCGATGAGCAGATGGCCGGTGGAAGAGATGGGCAGAAACTCGGTCACTCCCTCGATGACGCCGAGCAGCACGGCAGCAAGCCAGTCGTTCACACTTGTATCCAACCAAAAATGAGCGCGGAGACTAGCGCATGAGTACTGCGGTGAGGGGCGAGAGCGGCGAAGCACCGCTGGTGCTGGTGACCGGCGCGGCGCGACGGATTGGAGCGGCTATTGCCACTCGCCTGCATGCGGAAGGCTGGCGCGTGGCGCTGCATTGCAGCCAGTCGGTGGTTCAGGCCGAGTTGCTGGCGGCCAGCCTGAATGCGCAGCGTGCCGGCAGTGCGATGGTCTTCGAGCAAGATTTACGCGTGCCGGAAGGCCCGGAGTGTCTGCTGCGGTCGGTGCAAGAACGTCTGGGTGAGGTGAACGCGCTGGTGAACAATGCCTCCAGCTACGCCGCCACGCCCATGGGCCAGATCACGGCGGCACAGATTGATGAGCTGTTGGCGACCAATCTCAAGGCGCCCCTGCTGCTGGTGCAGGCAGCGATGCAGGCGGGTGCGCTGCGCCAGGTCGTGAACCTGCTCGACAGCCACAGCCGGCATCAGCCGCGTCCTGGGTTCTCGGCCTACACGGCGGCGAAGGATGCGCTGTGGGCGCTCACCGAGGTGCTGGCGGTGGAGCTGGCGCCTGCGGTGCGGGTCAATGGAGTGGCGCTGGGGCACATCCTGGCGGAAGTGAGTGACCCCCCCAGTGCCGCCGAGCAGCTTGATCTCGACGACAAGCGCCAGCAACTCGCGCGCGTGCCGCTGCAGCGCTATGGCACGCCGCAGGAAGTGGCGGCGGCGGTGGCCTGGCTACTGTCGGCGGAGTCCGGGTTTGTCAGCGGCAGCATCCTTACGCTGGACGGTGCGCGACGACTGGCCTAGCGCGCCGCGTCGATATACTCATGCCCCTTTTCACCATGCGGCAACGGGTGTTGCGCCAATGACCTTCCAGAACCTCATTCTCACCCTGCAACGCTACTGGGCAGAACACGGCTGCGTGATCGTGCAGCCGATGGACATGGAGATGGGTGCCGGCACCTTTCACTGGGCCACCTTCCTGCGGGCACTGGGGCCTGAGCAATGGAACACCGCCTATGTGCAGCCCAGTCGCCGTCCCACCGATGGTCGCTACGGTGAGAACCCCAATCGCCTGCAGCACTACTATCAGTTCCAGGTGCTGATGAAGCCGAGCCCGCCCAACATCCAGGAGCTGTACCTGGGTTCGCTGCGCGAGCTGGGGTTTGACCTCTTGACCCACGACATTCGCTTTGTCGAAGACAACTGGGAATCGCCCACGCTCGGCGCCTGGGGACTCGGTTGGGAGGTGTGGCTGAACGGCATGGAGGTCACGCAGTTCACCTACTTCCAGCAAGTAGGCGGGATCGAATGTCGCCCGGTGGCCGGCGAGATCACATACGGCCTGGAGCGACTGGCGATGTACATCCAGAAAAAGGAGTCGGTCTACGACCTCGTCTGGAGCGATACCGGCGGCCGCACCGTGACCTATGGCGAGGTCTATCACCAGAACGAGGTGGAGCAGAGCGCCTACAACTTCGAGCAGGCCGACACCGCCACCCTGTTCGACCGCTTCTCGAAGGCCGAGGCAGAGTGCCAGCATCTGCTGACGCTGGAAAAGCCGCTGCCGTTGCCCGCCTACGAACGCGTGGTGCAGGCCAGCCATGCGTTCAATCTGCTGGACGCGCGCGGTGCCATCAGCGTGACCGAGCGGCAGGCCTACATCCTGCGCGTTCGCACCCTGGCGCGCGAAGTGGCGCGGGCTTATTACAACGCCCGCGCCGCCATCGTCGGCTTCGAGCCCCTCAAAAGCGCCTGAGGTTCTGGCGGCAAGTGCACGCCGCCTGTGCGTTAGTCACGCAACTATTATGAAATGATATAACATTGGTATCGATACTCCCTTTCCGGATCACTCCCAATGCGCACTCAATCCATCGCGGTCCTGCCGCAGCTCAAAGCCCGCCCGCTGGTTCTGGTCTTGATGGCTGCTGCGTTCCCAGCCCTGGCAGCACAGGCGGATGAAGCGCCGGTGGTGCTCGACAAGGTCATCGTCGAAGCCACGCCCTTCAAGCGCGGCGCCGATGATCTGGTGCAGCCGGTGGACGTGCTGCAAGGTGCCGAGCTGGAGCGCAAGCGTCGCGCCACGCTCGGCGAGACGCTGGAAGGCGAGCTGGGCGTTTCCACCAGCGATTTCGGTCCTGGTGTGGGGCGTCCGATCATCCGCGGCCAGGGTGGCCCCCGCGTGCTGGTGCTCGACAACGGTCTGTCCACCATGGATGCCGCCAGCGTCTCCAACGACCACGCAGTCACGCTCGATCCGCAGCACGCCACGCAAGTGGAAATCATCAAGGGACCGGCCACGCTCATCTATGGCAGCGCAGCGAGTGCCGGCGTCATCAATGTGGTCGATGAGCGCCTGCCCGAGCAGGTGACACCCGGCTTTTCGGGTGAGGCTGGGCTCGCTTATGGCGAGAATGCCAACGAGCTGACCACGCACGTCGATCTCGATTACGGCATTGGCAAAACACAGCTGCATGCCGATTTCGCACAGCGCGATACCGGGCGCTTCTCCATTCCCGGCAATTCCGCGCTCGACGGCAGCGGCGAGCAGGGGCGCGTGCCCAACAGCGCCGTGGAGAGCCAGTCTGGTGACCTGAGCCTCACCCGCGTCGGCGAGCGCGGCTTCCTCGGTGGTTCCGTGAGCTTTTTCAAGACCACCTACGGCATTCCCGCGGAGGAGGAGGCCTACATCGACCTCGACCAGCTGCGCTTCGATCTGAAAGGCCGTCTGGACCGACCGCTGCCCGGCTTCGAGAGCCTGCGCCTGCGCTTTGGCGCCACCGACTACAAGCACACCGAGTTCGAGGCGGTTGGCGAGCCCGGCACGCGGTTCAAGAACACCGAACAGGAGCTGCGTCTCGAAGCACAGCACGAACCGGTGCGTGGCTTTCACGGCGTGATTGGCCTGCAGGTGACCAACCGAGATTTCGAAGCCATTGGCGATGAAGCCTTCATTCCGCCGGTGAACACCCAGCAGATTGGCCTCTTCGCCGTGGAAGAGCTGCGCTACGGCTGGGGCCGCATCGAGGGCGGCCTGCGTGTGGAGCAGGTTGATCACGATCCCAAGGCCGCCACCGGCCTGCCCACCCGCAGCGAGACGCCCATCAGCGTTTCACTGGGAGCCCTGTATCTGCTTTCCGCCGACTACCACCTGCGTGCGTCGCTCTCCCGCAGCGAGCGGGCGCCGAGCGCCGAGGAATACTTCGCCTTTGGCCCGCACCTCGCCACCGCCACCTTCGAGCGCGGCAGCCTGGGGCTGGGCAAGGAAACCGTGAACAGCATCGAAATCGGTATCGACAAGCATCGTGGCCGCTTCACCTGGCGCGCCAACGCTTATTACGAAGCCATCCAGGACTACGTCAGCCTGACTAACGCCGACTGCAACGCGGATGCGGGCGACAGCAGCTGCAACCCGGATGGTGCTGCCGACTTTGTCACCGCCGAAGGCGTATTCATCGCCGACCCTGAGAACCCGCCGCTGAACGGGGACGGCGAGCCGGAAGAAGGACTGCAATTGGTCGACTACCGCCAGCTCGATGCGCGCTTCACCGGCATTGAGGGCGAGGCCGCATACAAGCTGCTCACTGGCCGCACCAAGGTTTCCACCCGGATATTCGGCGATCTGGTGCGCGCCGAGCTGGACGGCGGAGGCAACCTGCCGCGCATCACGCCACCGCGCTACGGCGTGGGTCTGGATGCCAGCCAGGCGCAGACCCGCTTCAACCTGAGTTACACCCGCATCGCCCGGCAGGACCGCGTGGCAGCGCTGGAAACCGAAACCGCCGGCTACAACCTGCTGGCCGCCGACTTGTCGCAAGGCTTCACGGTGGCCAACACCGCGGCTTCGGTCTACATCAGTGGTCGCAATCTGCTGGACGAAGAGGCTCGGCGTCACACGTCCTTCCTCAAAGAGGTCTATCCCATCGCCGGCCGCAGTGTGTTCGTTGGCGTCAATGTGAAGTTTTGAGGGAGGTCATTCATCGGCTTGCCCCAAGCCTGAGCGGGCGCGGACAATACGCGCCCTTTCAGGATCGCCAGATCGGAAGAGCACACGTCTGAACTCCAGTCACCGATGCGGTTATCTCGTATGCCGTCTTCTGCTTGAA